>JAZSME010000016.1:0-4202 GCA_045535715.1 Ruminococcus sp.
GATGATTTCATGAAAACAAATATTTTTAAGCGTATGTTGTCATTGCTGATTGCTTTGATGTGTATCATCGGAACACTAAGCGTGGGCTCAGTCTCCGTCTTTGCAACACCTTCCGATGTGCAGGAGATATCAGCAGCATCAAACGCTGCTCCCGAAAAGAACGAGTACAAGATCGTATCTCCCGTACCCGTAGGCTCTTCCATTGAGGACATCACTCAGCCTGCACGACTTAACGGCAGAGACGCACTCAGAAATTCAACCATTGCTCTCGTAGGCGGCAGCTTCTCTGCCTCCGTTACCCACAGAGTCCTTGCGGATATGCTGGTAGAAGAGTTCGGTTGTACAATTTACTTTATGGAAGAAATCGGTAAAGGCGGTACCTTTAATCCCCTTAACCCCAGTGACAAGTCCAGAGAGTTTCAGCAAAAGCTTATTGATTACGGCGTTGATGCAGTAATCTCAGGTAACTGCGGTTGCGGTATCTGTACCGTTAAAGAAACAGGTAACGCACTTGCCGCTGAGTACATCGGAATTCCCGCTGTTGTAGTCGGTGCCGAGACCTTTATTCCTCAGATCGAATCCACAGGTTTTAACCGAGGAGTTCCCGTTGTCAGAACCGCCGCATATCCCGGCGCATTTGCCAACGACGAAACCGCTGTTCAGCAGCAGAAAGCCCGCGACATTCTTTACGAGCAGGTTGTTACAGGTCTCACAACTCCCATCACACAGGATGAAATAGACAGAATCGCAGGAGAAGCAGGAAGCGCAGCCTACGATGACGTTATTTTCACAGGCTCCTATCAGCGTGTTCAGGAATTCTACGAAGTAAACGAAATGTCCGACGGACTTCCCGTTGTTCCCCCTACTCAGGAGAAAATTGAATATTACTTACAGTTCACCAATATGGCAGCTACTGATATCGTCAACGAAAAAGATGGCGAGATCATCGGTGTAAAGCCTGCCTACAAGACCATTACAGCCTATCAGGTTGCAGTTAACTGCATTATGTCAGGCTGTCCCGCAGAGTATATGCCCATCTGTATGGCAATCACACGTTGCTTTGCAAACGGTAACTTCTACAAATCCCTTGACAGTACTCATGGTTGGACTCCCTATGTTCTCATAAGCGGTCCTCTCGCCCGTCAGCTGGGAATCTCCTACGACGACGGTATGATAAACGAGGAAGCCAATAAGCTCATCGGCAGATTTATCTCCCTTGCAATGCTTAACCTCGCAGGCTACAAGATCAAGGAAAACAGAATGGGTACCTTTGGATATATGCAGCCCTTCTGTTTCGCAGAAGACGAGCAGACAGCCATTAACATCGGCTGGGATCCCTATCATGTAAACAACGGCTTTGATCTCAATGACAGCGTTATTACCTGCGGCTCCACCCTTACCTGGGGTAACCCCGTAACCGTGGGCACAACCGATCCTGAGAAAGCAATGCAGCTTCTTGCTTGGGATTGTACCGAGAAGCAGCAGAACGGTCTCGGTAACACAAACCCCGTTGAGTCCCGTACCATCTGGCTCACAAAGGACGCTGCAACAATTATTGCACAGGCCTACGGCACCAGAGATATCCTTGAAGAAAACCTTATCAATACTGCCCGCAGACCTCTCTGGATGCGTACTTACGCTCACTACTGGGCAAACACAGGCTCAAAAATTCATATGAACACTACTTTCGATCAGCATTATACAGATATCAAAAACGGTGCATCCACCGAAAACGTTGCTGCAGATAAGGTTGCATCAACGGCTGTACCCGAGTGGTTACAGGGTGCTGTTCCCTTTGACACCATCGATACAACCCAGACCATCAACGCCAACACAGACTCTCTCAAGAGACAGAAGGTTGTTACAACAGGCTTCGTTGTAACCGGCGGTGACGTATCATGCGAGTTCCAGGTAATGCCCGGCGGCGACTGTGTTTCCTACGAAGCATATCTGCCTTCCACTACAACATGGAACAGACTTATGGATGAGCTGGGATACGAAAGATTATCCAACTTCTATCTTTCAAACTAAGCGATAAACATCTTTTATTATAGCGCTGAACTACATTCAGCCTTACCATTAAATATCAGAAAGGATGGTATTATGAAGTCAAAAGTTTTAAGACGTTATATTTCGATAATGCTTAGTTTGATTACTGTTCTCAGCTTTTTGTCAGTTCCTCTGACAGCAAGCGCCAGATACTCAGACGCAGATATCGAAAATAAGATTTCATATGATTCCCTCAATTGTCGAGAAGACGACTGTGATTGCCTGGAGCCTGAAAACAACAAGTTTGCTGTTGTTTCACCTGTGGGCGGAAACAATACATACAACGATTACATTTTAGTCGATACATATCAGAACGTTCAGAAATACTTTGATGAGCAGGGTTGGACAGACGGGCTTCCCATTGTTCCTCCCACATGGATCAAAGCAGAAAAGTTCATGAGATACACACCTTATTCGGACAACGAAATTGTTGCTACCGTAAACGGCAGAAGCATTACCGCATATCAGGTTGCAGTCAACGCAATTATGTCGGGCTGCTCCGCTGAGTATCTGCCTGTGTGTATTGCCTTCGTAGAAGCACTGGGTGACACAAATTACCTTGACTCTCTGCGTTCAGGCGCCCTCACTCCCATGATGTATGTCAACGGCCCCATTGCCCGTCAGCTGGGAATTGACAACGGTCAGGGTATGACCACAGAAGAGTGCAACATCGCCATCGCAAGATTCATGGAGCTTGCACTCATCAACCTCGCAGGACTGGAGCGCACAAACGCTTTCGGTAATGTTCAGCCCCTTGTTTTCTCCGAGGATGAGCAGAACTGTATCAATATCGGTTGGGATCCTCACCACGTTGAAGCAGGCTTTGACCTCAACGATAACGTTATCACAGCCACATCCTTCTCCATGTGGGGTAATAACATCACTCCCGCAACAGACCTGCCTGAAGAGATTATGAAGGTTATTGCATGGGACGTTACCGAGAAGAATCTCGGCGGCCTCGGCGGAGCTTCCACCGAGGATAACGCAAACGCACACCGTACCATTCTCATCACACCTTCCGTAGCAGCTGCTCTGGCCAAAAAATATCAGAGCAAGGATGCTCTTGAAAATGCACTTGTTGAGAACGCCAGAAGACCTCTTTGGATGCGTGCATACGCTTACTATTATGCAAACATCGGCGGTGCATTATCAAAGCCCTTCTCAGACGTTTATACCGAACTCAAGGAAACTGCCACAGAGGACGCAAAGCTTACCGCTTCTCCCTCTTGGATGAATGGTATTACATACGCCAACATCGATACTGTCGCAACAATGACAAAGGGCAACACAGCTATTCTTATTCAGGGCGATGAATCCCGAAACAAGTCTCAGGTAATGCCCGGCGGCATAGCTGTTTCCAAGGAAATCAGTCTTGGCTCAGACTGGGACACTCTCCTTGAGAGCATGATTATCAGCATCGTATATCAGCCCCTGAGCGCTCACTACATCACTCCCGTTGATAATTCCGTTGCTCTCCCCGGCGGAGCCGCCATACCTTCCGTTATTCAGGTAACAAAGCAGACAACATATCGAATTGCTGCATCCGCTTCCTATGCTAACGGAACAGGCAAAATCTACTTTGACTCTGCAACCTCCACCCTTTATTACTGGGATGGATCTGCTACTCAGTCAGTAGTACTTGACAAGGACACCTATTCAGACTTCATCACCTTCGTAACAGCACTGGGTGTCAACAGCTCATTTACCCTCAACAGAAACAACATCGTAACAGCAGTATACATTCGTTTCTCTTCAAACAAGTCACTTCCCGACAAAAACACAGTAGATCTTACCGACAGCACCTTCGGCACAGTTATTCCCACTATCGCAGCCAATGTTACATCAGGCTCAAACGGTAACGCTTCCATTGACGGCGCTACAATCACAATGAACGATACTGTGACAACATTTACCGCCGATATGGGTGGTGATCTCATTATGGGTGACAGCACCAACTCAGGTTTTGTGAAGATAAGCGGTACAACTGTTACTGTTGATCCCACAGCACCATCAGGCGCAACTGCTGTTATCGGTGTATCCGACGGCAGCGGTGCATACAGAACAATGACCTTCGTAAACGGCGGTGACGGCACATATAAGATTACATATAACACCGCTAATACTCTGACACTTACAGCATCCAGCTACTACCT
>JAZSME010000002.1:0-21768 GCA_045535715.1 Ruminococcus sp.
GCCGTTTTCAAGTGCAGTCTCTATTTTTGAGAGGTCGTCCGTAAACTTTTTGACAGTTTTTTCTACATACGAATATTCACCGTATACGAGAAGTGATACGAGTAAAATGAAGATTACGGCAAGAGTTATTCTTTTCAATTCAGGTCCTCCTGATGATGTTGTATTCTCTGAGTTTGTTGGCTGTCATCATCATAACGTCTGAGACTTTCAGGTTTTCCTCTTTAAGGGTTTTCTCAATCCATTTTTTATCCACCGAGCAAAGTGCCATTGAACTTCTCAGAAGCTCTCCGTCGCTGATAATTACCGCTTCGATACCCGTATCTTTCGTTGCAACGCCCATTTCTGAGAGAGTAGGGGACCGCTTTTCGGGTTTTAGCAGTACACTTATCTTTCCGTTTGTTTCGATGATGCAGTATTGTACATCCTCGATGTTGAAAACACCTTCCTGTCTCAGAAGAACAGAGAGGTCTTCGGTGGTGAGCCTGAGCTTTCTCAGCATACTCTGGTTGAGTTTGCCGTCTGAGATAAGTATCTCGGGCTTTCCGCAGACAAAGTTTCTGAAAGTGGGAAGCTTCATCATCAGAATGCTGATGATGATCTCAGCGGAAATCAGCAGAAGAATCGGGACGATTCCCGTCAGAATGGGCTGAGAAGTGTTCTGCATGGGTATTGATGCAATGTCTGCGATAATCATTGTGATAACAAGCTCTGAAGTCTGCATATCGCTGAGCTGTCTTTTGCCCATAATACGGATTGAAAACAAAACAAAAGCGTACATAAGAATTGTTCTGATGACAGAAATAATCATAATTTCACCCTGTGTTAATCTTTCCCGAAATGGGTAAGATATTCAAAATTTACTGAAACTTTTAAGCGTTAAGCTCTCTTAGTGAATTTTTGCATATTTTTTGCATATATTTCTGAAAAAGACTTTTATTTTCGGCGCTTTTATTGTATAATTAAGCCGTATATATATTTAAGTAAATAATAACAGATTTATTTTAAGACGTCTGTTAAAAGAATGCAAAATGAGAGGTGTCATTATGAGTACTGGATTTACCGTATCCCTGGCAAAAATCATCAAGGAAATTGCCCTTGAACCCTTCTATATGCCTACTCCCGCCGAGAATATTGAGATATCCTCAATGGATATTGATCGTCCCGGCCTCGAGCTTACGGGATACCTTGATTTTTTTGACGAAAAGCGAATCATTGTTTTCGGCAATACAGAGTATTCTTATCTTGAGCAGTTCAGTTCCGACAAGCAGTTTGAGATTATCAATACCCTTTTCTCAATGAAGCCTCCTGCAATCATCATTGCCAGAGGTCACGCACCCACAGAAGCGATCAAGAAGTCAGCGCAGCTCAACGAGATTCCCATCCTCACCACAACAGAGACAACTTCCTCTACCTCTGCTTCTCTGATTACCTTCCTCAATGCCGTTCTTGCTCCCAGAATCACTCGTCACGGTGTACTGGTTGAGGTTTACGGCGAAGGTGTTCTCCTTATCGGCGACAGCGGTGTTGGTAAATCAGAAACAGCTATTGAGCTTATCAAGAGAGGACACAGACTTATCGCTGACGATGCTGTTGAGATCCGCAGAGTATCCAACAGAACACTGGTTGGATCTTCTCCTGAAAATATCCGTCACTTCATTGAGCTTCGCGGTATCGGAATTATCAACGCACGAAGAATTTTCGGTATGGGTGCTGTTAAGCTTACCGAGAAGATCGATATGATAATCAATATGGAGCAGTGGGATACTGAAAAGGTATATGACAGAATCGGTATGGATAATACTTACACCGAGATTATGGGAATTCAGGTGCCTATGATGACCATCCCTGTCAAGCCCGGACGTAACCTTGCAATTATTATCGAGGTAGCAGCAATGAACAACCGTCAGAAGAAGATGGGCTACAATGCTGCCAAGGAGCTTCTCCAGAGTCTCGGCATGGATGTTGATGAAGACAGCATTCAGGATAAAAAAGTAGAAACCGGTTGGGATATATAATGAAGATTGTCGCAGATTTACACACACATTCAATAGCCTCAGTACACGCCTATGCCACCATTACCGAGATGGCAGCTGAGGCAGAAGCCTCAGGACTCTATGCCTTTGCCGTTACCGATCACGGAATCAGTATGCATGGTGTACCTCATCCTTACTACTTTATGAATCTCACAGCAGTGCCCAAGGTTTTCAAGGGCGTGAGAATCATCAAGGGTATTGAGGCAAATATCGTTGACACACAGGGTACTCTGGATGCGGATGAAACCATTCTCTCAAAGCTTGAGTTTGTTATCGCTTCCCTTCATATGCCCACATACAAGGACAGAGTAGATATTGATGCCTGCACTGAAGCCTATCTCAATATGGCAAAGAACCCCTATATGAATATGATAGCTCATTCCGGTTCACCCTATTTCAAATATGACTACAAAAAGGTCATCAAAGAGTTTGCGCACAGGGGAAAGCTTATTGAAATAAATAACGCATCTATTAAGCACAAAAGTGATTTCGTACCAAACTGTATCGAGATTGCAAAACTCTGTAAGGAGTATTCCTGCAAGATTTCCGTTGATACGGATGCGCATTTTACGACTCAGCTCGGCAGAGCTGATGAGGCGCTGAGACTTCTTGAGGAAATTGGCTTTCCCGAGGAACTGGTTGTTAACTCAAGCGTTGAGAATATGAAAGAATATATGAGAGAGGCGAATATCTCCCTTTCGTAATTTTGAGTAATTTTTATTCGGAGGTATTATGAATACAGAGAGAGTTATTTCCGCTTTGGAGGATATTGGCATTGATTTCATAAAGGATGCGCCCATGAAGAACTACACTACCTTCAGAATAGGCGGTCCTGCCGATATTCTTATAAGCGTCAAAAGCATAAAAGAGCTCAGATCTGTTCTGGATATTCTCAAAAGAGAGGATATGCCCTATATGCTTCTTGGAAACGGAAGCAATCTTCTCGTCCGCGACGAGGGTCTGAGGCTTGCAATGATAAAACTTTCAGGTAAGTTTAAGGAGCTTTCATTAACCGAAAATACAGTATCCTGCGGTGCAGGTGTCACTCTTTCGAAGCTCTGCACCTTTGCATACAGCAACGGACTTTCGGGTCTCGAGTTTGCATTCGGAATTCCCGGAACCCTGGGCGGTGCGGTATATATGAACGCAGGAGCATACGGCGGAGAGATGAAGGATGTCCTCACTGAGGTTACTTATCTTACAAAAGAAGGCGAGATAGTGAATGAAAAAGCTTCATCACTTTCTCTTTCATACAGACACAGTATTTTTAAAGAGACAGGGGACATAATCCTCAAAGCTCAGGTATCCCTCACCCCTGATGAAAAGGAAAGTATAAAGGCACGTATGGATGACTTTATGAATCGACGAGTTACCAAGCAGCCCCTTGAATACCCTTCGGCAGGAAGTGTCTTCAAACGACCTGAGGGTGCCTTCGCGGGAGCGCTCATTGAGCAGTGTAACTTCAAAGGCTACTCTGTGGGCGGTGCACAGGTCAGCGAAAAGCACTCGGGATTCATTGTGAACAGGGGAGAAGCCACCTGCAGCGACGTCCTTTCTCTTATTGAAGAAATTCAGAATACCGTCAAGGAAAAGACAGGCTTTATCCTTGAGAGAGAAATTATACTTATCTGACATCTTCCTAAAAAGGAGAGATTTTATGGAATTTATTATTATTACCGGCCTTTCCGGAGCAGGCAAGTCCCACGCTCTTCACGCTCTTGAGGACATAGGCTATTACTGCGTAGATAATCTTCCGCCCATGCTTCTTTCAACCTTCTGGGATCTTTGCGATAAATCTTCCGATAACAGAATGAAGCAGGTCGCAGTTGTTGTTGACATCCGCGGCGGAGAGATATTCGATACACTCTTTGCAGAGATGAAGAAGCTGAGTATGGAGGGCAAGAAGTATAAAATACTTTTCCTTGATGCCAAGAATGACATCCTTCTCATCCGCTACAAGGAGACAAGGCGTAAGCATCCTTTGGCAGAAAGCTTCACTTCGGGCTCAACCGAAGAGGCTGTCAAGCTTGAAAAGGATCTTATGAAACCCTTCAAAGCCAGAGCAGATTATATCATCGACACCTCCTATATGGAGCTCAAACAGCTCAAGGAGCGTGTCACCACCATGTTCTCTGCGGATTCAAGCATGGGATTTCAGGTTACCTGCCTTTCCTTCGGATTCAAGTACGGAATTCCCCTGGAGGCAGATCTTATCTACGATGTCCGTTGCCTTGCAAATCCCTACTACGTCAAGGAGCTCAAGGAGCTCACAGGTCTCGATGAGGCGGTCAGAGAATATGTTCTCAAGCCTCAGGAGACACAGGAGTTCATAAAGAGGCTCATTGATTTTCTTGATTATTCCTTGCCTCTTTACCGCCGAGAAGGAAAAAGCGAGCTGGTAATCGGCGTGGGATGCACAGGCGGTAAGCACAGAAGCGTTACTTTGGCAAGGCTTCTCAACAGCCACTTCATCGAGCTTGGTGTCAAGTCAAATCTTCACCACAGAGATATCTGGAAAGCCTGAGTGAGAAATTAAAAGGAGGGTAAAAAATGTCTTTTGCGCATGAAGTCAAAAAGGAACTTTCAAAAAGCGCTGATACCCAGCGTTCACGACTTCTGTCCGAATGCTACGGAATGCTTCTGTTTTCAAGAAGATTCTCAAACGACGAGATAGGCCTCAAGACAGAGTCCATTTGTGTTGCCGAGAGATATATTGAACTCCTCAGTCTTCTTTTTTCACCTGTTATAGAAAAGCAGTCTACCCTCAGAGCTTCCAAGAACTTCATAAATCTTCACAATGTGTCTTTGGTGCTTCCCGAGGAGTGCAGTAAAATCTATTCTTATTTCGGGCATTCTGAGAAAAACACAAGTCTTCGTCTCAACCGTGCAAACATTGATGACGATATATGCAGAAGTGCATTTCTTCGCGGAGCCTTTCTTTCCTGCGGATATATAAATGATCCCGAGAAGAACTACCACCTGGAATTCTGTGCACAGTACAAGAACCTTTCAAACGATCTTGCAACCCTGCTTTCCGAGGTGGAGGAGTGTAACCTTACTCCGAAAACCGTTCTGAGAAACGGATCTTACGTGGTCTACTTTAAAGACAGCGAGCAGATTATGGATCTGCTTACATATATGGGTGCACCTGTGAGCGCTATGGACGTAATGAACGCCAAAGCCTACAAGGAAGTCAGAAATGTGACCAACAGACGCACCAATTCAGAACTTGCAAATATTGCAAAGACAGCAACGGCAGCCGCCAGACAGCTTGCCGCTATTGAAAAGCTTGATAATACCATCGGTCTTTCTTCGCTTCCTGATCAGCTCAGAGATATTGCTTATCTCAGACGGGACAACCCCGAGCTTTCCCTCAGGGATTTAGGAGAACTTCTGTCTCCTCCCATATCAAGAAGCGGTGTGAATCACAGACTTTTGAAGCTTGTTGAGCTTGCAGAACTTGAAGGTAAGGAGAATCAGAGTGGAAATGAATAAAGATAAATTCAAAGGAATGGATTACGAAACTGCCTACAAAAAGCTTTCCGAGCTTATCTCGATTTTAGAGAAAGCAGACAGAGATTTCGACGAGCTGATGGAGATCTACAAGGAAGCTTTTGAGTATTACACATATTGTTCTGAGTATCTTGCTCAGGCAGGAGACAAGATAAAGGAACTCAATCGTCAGATTACTGCCATAGCAAATCCTCTGGAGGACTGAAATGAACAGCTTTAAAGATACCTGTCTCAAAGACATAAGCGAAAAAGCAAAGAGTGACGAGGAGCTCATAGAGCTAACGCTTGATTATCTCCTCAGCCATGAGGAAAGCCTCTACGATGTGCTCTGGGATTCTATGAAATATTCCGTAAGCGCCGGAGGAAAGAGGGTCAGACCCCGCCTTACAATGGAGTTTGCAAAGCTTTGCGGCGGCAACAGATCCGCAGCGGCCCTTTTCGGCTGTGCCGTTGAGCTTATTCCCACATACTCCCTTATCCACGATGACCTTCCCTGTATGGACAACGACGATATGCGCAGAGGTAAGCCTTCAAATCATATTGCTTTTTCCGAGGATACGGCTCTGCTTGCGGGAGATGCCCTTCAGCCTCTTGCCTTTGAAGCAATGCTTTCCTTGGAAAGCCTTGAACTCATCGGAGCTGAGAGAGCCGCAAAGGCAGCGTCCACACTTGCAAGATGCGCAGGAGCGGATGGAATGGTTGGCGGTCAGGTCATCGACCTTGAGTACGAGGACAAGCCCTGTTCAGAAGAGGTTATTTCAAAGATTCACAGCCTTAAGACTGCAGCTCTCATCAAAGCAGCTTGCATGATGGGATGCCAGATCTCAGGTGCTGACCTTACAAAGTGTATGGCGGCATACGAGTACGGCGAGTGTATCGGTCTCACATTTCAGATAGTTGACGATATCCTCGACGTAACCTCCACAAGCGAGGAACTGGGAAAACCCGTAAACTCCGACCTTGAAAACAACAAATCAACTCTCGTGTCCCTTCTGGGCATTGATGAGTGCAGAAGAAGGGCTGAAGCCTACACAAAGAGAGCGATAGAAGCCCTCGGCTACTTCGATGCAGACACTACATTTCTCGAGGAGTTTGCACTGAAGCTCCTTAACAGAAAAAACTGATACCCGTTTTGGGGGAATAGATATGGAAAATACAAATAAATTCCCGATGCTCGAAAAAATCAAATCGCCTGAGGATTTGAAGCCTTTAAGCCTTGATGAGCTTACAGCTCTCTGCGAAGAGATACGCAGTAAACTCATCCTTACCGTTTCCGAAAACGGAGGCCATCTTGCTTCAAATCTTGGTGTTGTTGAAGCAACCGTTGCAATGCACTATGTTTTCAATGCACCAAAGGACAGCATCGTCTGGGACGTGGGACATCAGTGCTACACCCATAAGATGCTTACGGGAAGATACGATAAAATCAATACGATCAGACGCACAGGCGGACTTTCAGGCTTCCCGAGAAGATATGAAAGCCCCTATGATGCCTTCGGCGCCGGTCACAGCAGCACCTCGATTTCAGCGGCTTACGGCATCGCCCGGGCAAAACAGCTCAAGGGTGATCAGAGCCACACTATCGCCTTTATCGGCGACGGTTCCTTCACAGGCGGACTTGCCTTCGAGGGACTCAATAATGCAGGCAGATACAAAAAGAATTTTATCGTTGTGCTAAACGATAACAAAATGTCTATCTCAAAGAATGTAGGCGCTTTTTCGAAGCATCTTACATCCATTCGAATCAGCTCCTGGTACGTAAACGCCAAGAGCGGACTTGAGAAATTTCTCACAAAGATTCCTCTCATCGGCTGGCCCTTTGTAAAGTTTTTGACTGCAATCAAGAACTGGTTCAAAAAGAAGGTCTACAAAAATAACCTTTTTGAGGATATGGGCTTTGTTTATTACGGTCCTGTTGACGGGCACAATCTCGAGGAACTAATAAATGTTTTCGAAACCGCAAAGAAGGTCAACAGACCTGTCCTCATTCACGCTGTTACAACAAAGGGTAAGGGTTACCAGTTTGCAGAGGATGACCCCAAATCTTTCCACGGAATCGGCAAGTTCGATGTTGATACAGGCGAGCCTCTGAGCCATTCAGATTCTTTCTCTGACCGTTTCGGAAAGTGTATGGTGGAGCTGGCAGGTAAGCACAATAATCTCTGCGCAATCACTGCAGCTATGACGACGGGAACAGGACTTTCTGAATTTTCCGAGAAATTCAAGGACAGATTCTTTGATGTGGGAATTGCCGAGGAGCATGCCGTAACCTTCGGAAGCGGTATGTCAACAATGGGTATGATCCCCGTCTTTGCCGTTTATTCAAGCTTCTTGCAGAGAGCCTATGACCAGCTTATTCACGATGCTGCGGTTCAGAAGCTTCATCTGGTGCTGGGTGTTGACAGAGCGGGCGTTGTTGGAGAAGACGGTGAGACCCATCAAGGTGTCTTCGATGTGTCTATCCTCAATTCAATTCCCGATACCACCATCTACTCACCCTGCTATTTTGACGAACTTACAGCCTCGCTTACTCAGGCTGTTGAGAAAGATACGGGACTTACCGCTGTGAGATATCCCAGAGGGTCAGAGCCTCAGAGACCTGAGGATTTCACAGAGTGCAATATAAATTACAGCATTTACGGAAACAGAAATGCATCCAGACTTGTGGTTACCTACGGAAGAATTTTTGCTGAGGCCTGCAAGGCAAAGGAGGAGCTTGCCAAGTTCGGAATCAAGGTTTGTATCCTGAAGCTCAACCGAATCAAGCCCATTGACCCTGAAGCTGTCAGATTTGCCTCAGGTTTTTCTAAGGTGCATTTCTTTGAAGAAGGTATGAGAAGCGGCGGAGTAGCAGAGATTTTTGAATCCGAGCTTATGAAAGAGCCCTTCAAGGGGACCTTTGGAATTACCGCAATTGAGGATATTTTTATTCCTCATTCAAAAGATACGGTGGCACTCAAGGCTCTTTCTCTTGATGCTGATTCCATCTACACAGTAATGAGATAAGATTTACGGAGTTTTTATGAAGAAACGACTTGATGTTCTGGTTTATGAAAAGGGCTTTGCAGAAAGCCGTGAGAAGGCTAAGGCCATCATAATGTCAGGACTTGTATATGTTAACAATCAGAAAGCCGACAAATGCGGAAGCACCTATGATGAAGATGCTCCTCTTGAGGTGAGAGGCCCTGCTCTTCGTTATGTGAGCAGGGGTGGTCTGAAGCTAGAGAAAGCTCTCAGTGTTTTCCCTCTGAACCTTGAGAATGCCACCGCCATTGATATCGGTGCATCCACGGGCGGATTTACCGACTGTATGCTTCTAAACCGTGCTAAATAAGTCTATGCCGTTGATGTGGGCTATGGTCAGCTTGCCTGGAAGCTTCGATGCGATGAGCGTGTCGTTAATATGGAGCGAACAAATTTCAGAAAAGTCACCAAGGAGGATATCCCCGAGGAGATCGACTTTTTCTCAGTAGATGTTTCCTTCATTTCCCTTAAGATCATTCTTCCCGTAGCACGAGAGCTTCTCAAAGCTTCAGGAGAGGGCGTCTGTCTTATTAAGCCTCAGTTTGAAGCAGGCAGAGAAAAGGTGGGGAAAAAGGGTGTTGTGCGAGACAAGAAGGTACACGCCGAGGTTATTGAAACCATTCGTGACTTCTGCCTTGAGTGCGGATTTGATGTTCTCGGACTTGACTTTTCTCCCGTTAAAGGCCCCGAGGGTAACATCGAATACCTGATTCATATCAGAAGGTCAGAAAATCCCACCCTTATGTGTGATGTGACCCCCGAGCACCTTTCGGAGCTTTCACATCAGACTCTTGACAAGGAGGCGTAATTTTATGAAAATTGCTCTCATTGTAAATACCGAAAAGGAAAAAGCCATCAACTGCTCAAAGAAAATCTCCGAACTTTTCGATTTGTGGAAGGTTCAGTGCCTTATGCATGGTGCTGAAAAGCAGATTGCAGGAATCTCTCAGGCAAAGGCTTTTGATACATACGAGGAACTGATGTCTGCCTGCGATGTTGTTGTGACAGTAGGCGGAGACGGTACTTTCATCCGAAGTGCCAGATTTGCGGTTACAAAGTCAAAGCCCATAATCGGCATAAACCTGGGAAGACTCGGATATGTTGCCGAGCTGGAGGAGTCTGAGATCTCTATGCTTTCCAGAATCATAAGCGGTGACTTCAGCGTCCTTGAGAGAACTGTGCTCTCTGTTGAAGTGAGGGATGAAAAGGATGACGTCAGAAGCTTTCTGGTTGTAAACGACGCCAATATTTCCCGAAGCCACTTATCGGGAATGGCTGAGCTTGAGGTCTGTGCTGACGGCGAAAAGATCGCCTCCTATCGTGCGGATGGTCTTCTTTTCTCCACACCCACAGGCTCCACAGCCTATGCTCTTTCTGCGGGAGGCCCCGTTATTGACCCGAAACTCAACCTCATAGAGCTCACACCTCTGTGTCCTCATTCTCTCACAGCAAGACCTGTTCTTTTCAGTAATGATACTGTGTTTACAGTAGTCTCAAAAACAAAAGAGGATGTTTATCTTGCTGTTGACGGTCAGGAGTTTCTCACTCTTAAGAACACAGATACAGTAAAGGTAAGAGCATCGGAATATAAACTCAGCACAATCGTGCTCAAAGACAGAAATTTCTATAAACTCGCAGGAGAAAAACTAAGAGAAGGTGAATTTAAATGAAAATGGGAAGACACGCAAAGATACTTGAACTCATAAAACAATTTCCCATAACGACTCAGGAGGAGTTGCTTCTCAGACTCAAGGAAGAGGGCTACTCCGTAACCCAGTCCACAGTTTCAAGAGACATCAAAACCCTGAGACTTCAGAAAACTCATTCCGCAGACGGATATTACAGATACTGTGCGCCCACCGCATTTTCTCCCGAGATGAAGGCGGGATTTTCGGGCATTCTTACAAACTCCGTAGTCTCTGTTGAAGTAGCACAGAATATTGTGGTTGTAAAGACCTTCAGCGGTATGGCTTCAGCAGCCTGCGCCGCAATTGACTCAATGAATCTTCAGAGTGTTGTGGGCTCACTTGCAGGCGATGACACGATCTTCATCGCTTGTGCCGACAACGATTGTGCAAAGCTCATCGCAGAAACTCTCAGAAAATTCTCAGCTTAACCCAAAAAGATACATAAGGGGGTGTACTTATGCTTTCAAAACTTTATATTGAAAACATTGCCGTTATCGAGAAAACCGACATTGATTTCACAAAGGGCTTTAATGTGCTCACAGGTGAAACGGGTGCCGGTAAAAGTATAGTTATCGATGCAATCTCAGCGGTTTTGGGCAGAAGAACATCCCGTGAACTGGTAAGGACAGGCGCAGACTCCGCCTTTGTCAGCGCAACCTTTACCGATATAGGCGACAGTACCAAAAAGGCACTTGAGTCCCTTGGTATTGACGCTCCCGACGATGAGCTTCTTGTGGAGAGAGAATTCACGCTTTCCGGAAAAAACAATTGTCGAATCAATTCAAGACCTGCCACCATGGCGATGCTCAGAGAACTCTCAAAGTTTCTCATCAATATTCACGGACAGCACGAGAGCTACGAGCTTATGTCTCCTGATCTTCACATCGGCTATATTGATGCCTTCGGAAATCACAAAGAGGAGCTTGAGAATTACCGCGAAGAGTACGAAAAGTACAAAGAGGTTTTAAGAATCTTAAATTGCAAAGAGTCCGATGAACGAGACAGACTCAGACGTGCAGACCTTCTTCGTTTTCAGATCGAAGAGCTTGAGGCAGCGGACATCTCCTCTGGTGAATATGAGTCTCTCAGAGAAGAGGCGCTTGTTCTTCGCAACGCAGGCAGACTCAGAGAAGCCCTTCAGGGTACACTCTATTTTCTTCAGGGAGACGACAGCGAATCAAGAGGTGCCGTATCTCTTCTTTCTGAAGGAGCGGATTCACTCTCTTCAGTTTCTGAATATATGTCTGAGGTAAATGTGCTTTCAGAGAGACTGAGTAGTGCTTACTATGACCTTGAGGATATCGCAAAGGAGCTATACTATCTTGCAGACGGGATCGAGGATAATCCTGCACGCCTTGAAGAAGTTGAGTCCCGAATGGACCTCATTTCAAAAATGATGAAAAAATACGGGGAAAGTGAGGAAGAGATCCTCCTTTACCTTGAAAACATAAAGTCAGAGCTTGAGAGACTTGAAAGCTTTGAAGAGGACAGAGAGAAGCTTGTTATTAAGAAACAGGAGCTCTATGACTCTTCAATGAAGATTGCAAAGGCACTCTCTCGCAACAGAGCGGTCACCTGTGAGAAATTCTCAGAGGAAGTAAAGGCTCGAATGAGAAAACTCAATATGCCCAGTGCCGAGGTTGTGGTGTCAAGAGAAGAAACTGACCTTACCGAAAACGGCATTGACAGACTGGAGTTTCTCGTTTCAACCAACGCAGGCGAACCTGTAAAACCTGTGGCAAAAGTGGCATCAGGCGGTGAGCTTTCACGAATGATGCTCTCAATCAAAACCGTACTTTCTGAGTCAGAGCCCACCGATACACTCATTTTTGATGAAGTGGACAGCGGAATTTCAGGCTCAGCGGCTCTCAGAGTTGGCGAAGCTCTTCGTGATGTGTCAAAGAGCGCACAGATTCTCTGTGTAACCCATCTTCCTCAGATAGCGGCAATGGATGACACACATTGTCTCATAAGAAAACTTGAGCGTGATTCACGCACATTTACGGAAGTTACTCCTCTTGATAAAAGCGGCAGAACTCAGGAGCTTGCCAGAATCATCGGAGGAGAAAAGATCACAGAAGCTGCCCTTGAATATGCAAGGGAGCTTCTTGAAGGAAATTATTAAACATAATCGGAGCAGAATATGAAGAAATGGATACTATCACAACTCAATAAGCAAGAGACACTGAGAATCTCCGAGAGCATGGATATACCTATGCTCCTTTCAGTTCTGCTCAATATAAGAAATATAAAAACTCCCGAGGAGATCGAGAGATTTCTCGGGGATGAAGCCGATTTCAGCTCACCCTTCCTTACAAAGGATATGGACATAGCGGCAGACAGAATCAGAGAAGCTGTTGAGTCAGGGGAGAAAATATGTGTTTACGGTGACTATGATGCTGACGGCGTTACAGCCACGGCTCTCCTTTTCTCTTATCTTGAGTCTATCGGCGCAAATGTTATGTATTACATACCCTCCCGTTCAGGTGAAGGATACGGAATGAACTGCGATGCGGTTGACACCCTCAGTGCGCAGGGCGTGCAACTGATCGTTACTGTTGATAACGGCGTTTCCGCTTACAATGAAGTTGAATACGCTAACTCTTTAGGTATTGATACCGTCATCACCGACCATCACTCGGTGCCCGAGGTGCTTCCTCCCGCAGTTGCGGTAGTTGATATGCACAGAAATGACTGCAACAGCACCTTCAAGGCTCTCTCGGGTGTTGGCGTTGCCCTTAAGCTCGTTATGGCAATAGAAGGCGAGTACTGCGATGTTGACTCTATTCTCGATGAACTCTCAGAGTTTGCAGCAATAGGTACGATCGGTGATATTGTGAGTCTTACGGGAGAAAACCGAACAATTGTCAAGCGAGGCATTCGCGCCATAGAAAACAGCGAAAGAGTTGGAATCAAAGCTCTTATTGAAAAGGCAGGCGGCGCCAACAAGCCCGTCACCTCGGGAAGTCTTGCTTTTACTGTTGTGCCCCGAATCAACGCAGTCGGGCGTCTGGGACTTTCAACAAGAAGCCTCAGACTTCTCCTTACAGAGGATGAAGAGGAAGCCTATGCTCTTGCGGAGGAACTTACAGAGGATAATTCCACAAGACAGCAGATAGAAAAAGAGATTCTTGCTGAGATTGATGAACTTATAAAACGTGACCCTCTTGTGGTCAGACAGAATATAATAGTAATAGCAGGTAAAAACTGGCATCAGGGTGTAATCGGAATCGTTGCCGCCAGAGTGAAGAGTGTTTACGGTAAGCCCACAGTGATTATTTCTTGCGAGGGGGATACCGCCAGAGCATCAGGACGTTCTGTTGAAGGCTTTTCTCTTTGCGACGCTGTATTCAGCTGCTCCGACCTGTTGACCCACTACGGCGGACACCCCATGGCTGTCGGTCTTTCACTTCAGAGCAAAAATGTCGAAGCCTTCAGAGATGCTCTCTATGAATATACAGACAGCATTGAGGATATGCCTTATCCTGAGCTTATCCTTGATTGCAAGCTCAATCCTGCTCTCCTTGATCTTTCTCTTTATGACAGTATCGAAAAACTGGAGCCCTTCGGTGCGGATAACCCCGTGCCTGTCTTCGGACTCTATCAGGTTAGAATAGAGGATATCAAGGAACTTTCAGCAGGAAAGCACAAGAGACTCACCCTCTCAAGACCTGACGCAAGATTCACTGCAATGCTTTTCAATGCAGACAGATCAGGTTTTTCTTACAGAGTCGGTGATACTGTGGATCTGGCTGTCACTCTGGACAGAAACGAATATGCAGGCAGCGTCAGCCTTTCGATAATAATCAGAGAAATGAAGCTCAGTGCTACCGACAACGCACAGATGCTTGAATCGGAGCGAGCTTATGAAAAGTTTATTACGGGCAAGAGTCTTGATGCCTTAAGTGCCCGTGCTCTTTATCCTGACAGAAATGATTTTGCTCAGGTTTACAGATTCCTTAAATCAAACAGAGGATACTCGGGACAGATAGATGAACTGGCATCCAGACTCCCGATGAATCTTGGAAAACTCAGGATTATTCTGGATGCTATGGCTGAGCTTTCTTTGATAGATATGGTTGAGGGAATGTACCTGTCACAGATAACACTCAGAGAAGTGAGCGCAAAGGTTTCCCTGGAATCAGCCCCCATTATTTCTCAACTCAAGGAGTTATGCGTATGAGTAACAACGGATGTATACAGCAATACAATGACTACAACAAGCTGGTGGAGCTTATGAAGCAAAGCGGCTATAAGTTTGATTTTGAAAAGATTCATAAGGCATATCTTTATGCAGAAGCTGCTCACGGCGATCAGAAGAGAATTTCCGGTGTGCCGTATATTCTGCATCCTACATCGGTTGCGTGTATCCTTGTGGATCTGGGTATGGATACGGACTCCATTATTGCCGCCCTTCTTCACGATGTGGTAGAGGATACCGACGCTACCCTTGATGATATCAAAAAGGACTTCGGAGCAGAAATTGCCCTGCTTATCGATGGTCTTACAAAGCTCGAAAAGATCAAGTACAGCAACAGAGAGGAACAGCAGGCAGAGAACCTGAGAAAGATGCTCATTGCTATGAGTAACGATATCAGAGTTATCATTATTAAGCTTGCTGACAGAACTCACAATATGCGTACCATCGAGTGTATGAGAGAACAGAAGCAGAGAGACATAGCCCTTGAGACCATGGAGGTTTATGCTCCTATCGCACACAGACTGGGTATCAAAGCCGTCAAGGAAGAGCTTGAGGATCTTTCTCTTCGTTATCTTGACCCCGTAGGGTATGCGGAAATCGAGAGAGAGCTTACTCTCACAGCTAAAGACAGAGGAGAGTTCATCTCTGACCTTAAAGCGGAAATTACCGAGCGTGCCAAGGGAATTATTGATGATATGAACGTCAGCGGTCGTGTCAAGAGTGTTCACAGCATATATAGAAAAACCTATATGCAGGGTAAGACTATCGACCAGATCTATGATATATTTGCGGTGCGACTTATCGTTGATTCCGTAATTGATTGCTACAATATGCTGGGACTTATTCACGATATGTATAAGCCCATTCCCAATCGCTTCAAAGATTATATTTCAACACCTAAACCCAATATGTATCAGTCCCTTCACACCACTGTTATCAGCCACAGAGGTATTCCTTTCGAGGTTCAGATCAGAACTCATGAAATGCACCACACCGCTGAATACGGTATCGCAGCCCACTGGAAATATAAAGCAGGCGTGGGCAAAAAGGGCGATTCTCTCGAGGACAGACTCACATGGATCAGAAAGATGATCGAAATGCAGAACGAGTCTGTGGACTCCACCGATATTGTTAATACTATCAAAACAGATCTGAATCCCAACGAAGTTTTTGTTTTCACCCCCAAGGGCGACGTGGTGAATCTGCCTTACGGCTCAACTGTTATAGACCTTGCTTATGCTATTCACTCAGCTGTTGGTAACAGTATGGTGGGTGCCAAGGTAGACAGGCGAATCGTTCCCATCGACTACCAGCTTAAAACAGGTGAAATCGTCGAGATCCTTACTCAGAAGGAAGCTCAGGGCCCCAGAAGAGACTGGCTTAAGATCGTCAAGACCTCTGAGGCAAAAACTAAGATCCGTACATGGTTTAAGCGCGAAAAGCGCGAGGAAAATATTATCGAGGGTAAGGCTGAGTTTGACAGAGAGCTCAAGAGAAGCGGTGTTCAGATTCCCGAAAATGAACTGGAAGATTTCCTCAAGGGCGTCAATCTCAAACTTCAGGTCAACTCTCTCGATGACTTCTACGCAGCTATCGGCTACGGCGGAATTCAGCTCTGGAAGATTATGCCCCGAGTAAGAGAGCTTTATCAGAAGCTCTATAAGAAGACAACTGTTGACTTCAGCGTCACAGACACTGCTCAGCGAAGCCGTAAGGTTGGCTCAGGTGTGTGTGTTGAGGGTGTTGATGATGTTCTTATCAAGTTCTCACGTTGCTGTAATCCCTTGCCCGGCGATGATATTATCGGCTTTGTAACCCGTGGCTACGGCGTGTCCGTTCACAAACGGGATTGCACAAATGTGCCCAAGGACATCAGTACTGCCGAAGAGCCTGAGCGTTGGGTCAATGCTTACTGGCACGATGTTGTGAAAGATGTATTCCAGAGTACTCTGGAGATTATCTGTAATGACCGTACAGGTATGCTTGCTGATGTTTCCAATCAGTTCTCAGCTCTGCACATTATGATCAGAAGCCTTGATTGCAGAAATATTCAGGGCGGAAAAGCTATCATCAATGCGACAATTGAGGTCAATGGCCTCGAGCATATCCGAACAGTTATTGCACGACTTATGACTATTAACGGAGTCATCTCAGTAACAAGAAAATAAATAAGGTGGTTAAATGAAAGCTGTAATCCAGCGTGTCAGTCACGCATCAGTAACAGTTGACAATAATATTATAGGAAAAATACAAAAAGGCTTTATGATTCTTCTCGGCGTTGAGAAAGGAGATAACGAAAAGGAAGCAGAGGTGCTGGCTGCAAAAATCTCCACCCTTCGTGTGTTCTGTGATGAAAATGACAAGATGAACCTTTCTCTCTTTGATATCTGCGGTCAGGTGCTGGTTATTTCCAATTTCACTCTCTGTGCCAATTGCCGCCACGGCAGAAGACCCTCCTTCGATAATGCCGCTGCTCAGGCGCAGGCAAACGACCTCTACGAGTATTTCTGCAAATGCCTTGAGAATCAGGGCCTCAAGGATGTTCAGAAGGGTGAATTCGGAGCTGATATGAAGGTTGAACTCTTAAACGACGGCCCCGTAACTCTCATTATCGATTCAAAGGAGCTCTCACGATGATCGAAGTCAGAACTTTTTCTGTGGGGTCTCTCTGCACCAATTGCTACGTTGTGATAGAAAAGCTCAGCGGCGAAGCACTTGTGGTGGATCCGGGAGATACATCCCTTTCGCTTATTAAGACTCTCGATGAAATAGGCGGGGAGAATATAAAATATATCCTGCTTACTCATGGTCATTTTGACCATATTAAATCCGCAAGTGAACTCTCACAAAAGTACGATGCGCAGATAGTTATCGGCGAAAAGGAAGAGGCCTTTCTTTTTGATGAAAACCTTAATCTTGCGTTCTTTCTCGGATGCAGAAGCTACAAGCCTTTTGAGGCTGATGTTCTTCTGTCCGATGGCGATAAGCTTTCTCTCGGAGAGAGTGAATTCACCTTCATTGAAACACCGGGACACACCTGCGGAAGCGGATGCTACCTTTTTAAGGAGGACAGAGTGCTTCTATCGGGAGATACCCTTTTTCGTGCCTCTATGGGCAGAACGGACTTTCCCACAAGTAACCCCGTAGATATGATGAAATCTCTGAGAAGACTTAAGGACCTTCAGGGTGACTACAAAGTATATCCCGGACATAATCAGTCCACAACCCTCTCTTATGAGCGAGAGAATAATATGTATATGGCTTGATTTTTATCATCTTGTTTCCAAATTCTTAACAAATACAGTAATCGGTTTTGATATTATGAATCTATACGCAATCAATCATAAATTTCATTACGAGATGGAAAACCTCACCAGAGCTTTCTTTCCCAATGACAAGATATCTGTTGTCTCCTGCGAGAAATTAAGCGGTGCCCCCGAGGCACCATTCATTTTCACAGAGATGACCGATGACTCAATTTGTGTCAGGGTTTCCATCGAAAACTTCACAAAGGAGCTTTCCTCGGGACTCTCTGTGGATAATGAGCTTGAGATGGCGACCCTTCTCTATAAGCTTCTCAGCGAATACTCAGGGATATCTCTTTCCTGGGGCCTTCTTACCGGAGTTCGTCCCATAAAGCTTCTGAGAAAACTCAGAGAAGAAATGGGGGAGGAAGCTGCTCTCTCATATTTTCGTGAGAAGCTTCTTGTAAGTGAGGAGAAAACCGCTCTTGCAAAGGTAACCTGTACAAATGAGGAGAAGGTGCTTGAGCTTTCACAGGACAAGTCCTTCAGCCTTTATATTTCAATACCCTTTTGTCCCACACGATGCAGCTATTGCTCCTTTGTCTCTCAATCCGTTGAGAAGGCAAAGCACCTTATCCCCAAGTATGTAAAACTTCTCATAAGTGAGATCGAAGAAACTGCCGTTATTGCGAAAAATCTCGGACTTAAGCTTGAGACCGTCTATGTGGGCGGAGGTACTCCCACAAGCCTTGAGGCGGAGGACCTGAGAAGTATTCTTACTTCTGTGGTTCAGAGCTTTGATATGTCCTCTTGTCGTGAGTTTACTGTGGAAGCAGGCCGTCCGGATACCACCACCGAGGACAAACTCAGAGCAATTCTCGAAAGCGGTTGCGATCGCCTGAGCGTCAATCCTCAGACTTTAAGCGATTCTGTCCTTGAGTGCATAGGAAGAAAGCATACCGTTGAAGACTTTATGAAAAGTTTTGAGCTTGCAAGAAAGGTTGGCTTCAAGCACATCAACACAGACCTTATTGCTGGTCTTCCTTCCGACACTCCCGAGTCCTTCAGAAAGACCATTGACGGCATTATGTCTCTCTCTCCCGAGAGTGTAACAGTTCACACTCTTTCAATGAAGAGAAGCTCAAGCCTTACAGCGGAGAATATGAAGCTGCTCAAGGAGGATGCTGATTCTGTAAGTCAGATGCTTACATACGCATACAGCGCCTTGAGTGATAACTCCTACCATCCTTACTATCTTTACAGACAGAGCCGTATGGTGGGGAATATGGAGAACACAGGCTGGTCAAAGGATGGCTTTGACGGACTCTACAATGTTTATATTATGGATGAGACACATTCTATCCTTGCTTGCGGCGCAGGAGCCGTAACAAAGCTTCGTGATCCCCGAAACGGAAACATCGAGCGTATATTTAACTTTAAATACCCATATGAATACAACGAAAGATTCGAAGAGCTCAGCTTGAGAAAGAAGGGTATTTACACCTTCTATGAGCCAATTCTCTGAGAAAAGCCTTGACTTTTTTCGGTTCTTTGTTAATATATCTTTTTGTATGTCATAATTTCATTGTGAATTAAGATGAACTTCAGGTGTAAAAGGAGTTTTTCTATGTCTAAACCTAAGAAAAAAGACAGCTCCCAGAGCTTCTTAAAGGGTGCCTTGGTACTGTCGATCAGTATGATAGCGGTAAAGATCTGTGGCTTGCTGCAGAAGGTGCTGCTTACAAACCTCTACGGTACCCTGGACGAAAACTACGGTGCATTCGGCTCCGCGCTTTTTGCCAATGCCTATGAGATTTATGTGCCTCTCTTTACCCTTGCCACCGTGGGCTTTCCCATAGCAGTCTCAAGACTTGTGTCCGAGAGCTATGCTAAAGAGCGCTATAAGGACGTCAGACAGGTTTACAGAGTGGCAAAGCCCTTGTTCATCATTATGGGTCTTGTGTGTTTCCTTCTGATGACCGTAGGCAGCTTCTGGTATGTAAGCTTCATTAACTCTCCCTATTCTCTTAAAGCAATGCTGGTGCTTGCACCTACTATCTTCTTCGGCTGTCTCGTGTCTGTGTATCGAGGATATTTCGAGGGTATGAGGAATATGACCCCCACAGCGGTCTCAGAGGTTATCGAAGCTGTCTCAAAGATTGCAGTTGGTGTAGTGCTTTCCTATATTGTCATTACCGTTGGAAAAAATGAATATATGCAAAGTGCCACCATCTTTGGTCAGAGCTTTGCAAATATTGATGATGCATACCGCACTCTTATTTCTTACTCCGTAGCCGCTTCTATTTTCGGTATCACCATGGGAAGCGTGCTGTCTTTCCTTTATCTCAGAATCAGATTTGCCATTCATAAGGGCGATATTCCCGAGGAATACTACGAAAGATCCCTTGAAGCAATTTCCAAGAAAGCAACTCTTGTTAAAATGATCAAGACCGCCCTGCCTGTTGGTATCGGTGCTCTTGCTCTGAGTATTTCAAGTACTATTGATGCCACAATTATCCAGAATCTTATGTATAATATGGCTATCAATAATAAAGAGGCCCTTCTTGCGGAGTTTAATCATGTGCTTGATAATACCATAAGTGCTAATCCTGCAGAAACAACCATTCATACCTGTATCTGGGGATATTACAGCGCATCTCTTACATTGATTTCCATTGTAGTAGCGGTAACTCAGGTTTTCGGCACAAGCGCTATGCCAAACGTTACCAACGCATACACAAAGGGGAACAGGGAAGAGCTTAAGAAATCAATGGAGACGGTTCTTCGACTCACTACCATTGTTACCTTCCCCTGCGGAATAGGCCTGCTTGTTCTTGCAAAACCCATTCTTTCCCTTGTGTTCTTCACCGACCCCAACATTGCGGTGTTCGGTTACGAATCGTTGCAGGTGATGGGTCTTGCAGTTCTCTTCATGGGAACACTCACACCTATCTGCAGTATGCTTCAGGGTGTAGGTAAGGTGAATCACACTATGTTTATTTACCTTTTGGGCACCGGAGTCAAGATTCTTGTTTCATTCCTTTTTGCAAGAATAGTAAGTATCAACATCGTGGGTTCCGCCATCGGTTCCCTTGTTTCTTACTTCCTCATGTGTACCGTTGCGCTTTCGCTCCTTATAAAGTACACAAAGATAGTTCCGAATTTTATAAAGTTTTTCCTCAAGCCTATGATTTCAGCGGTAATCTGCGGATTTGCAGCATATCTCGGCTACTATATTTTCGGACTTCACGTGATAATCAGCATAGCTTTTGCGGCATTTATATACCTTGTTGCCCTCGTTGTGCTGCGAACATTCGATAAATCCGACATTATTTCCCTTCCAAAAGGTAAAAAAATTGTAATAATACTTGAAAAACTTCATTTAATAGGTTAAAATGAAGTGTACCATCTGCTTTTTGCGCTTTTGGAGGTATATTTGTGGATTTTCAGTTTAAGGATAAATACGGTTTTGATGATCTTCTTGAAATAATGAGAATACTCAGAAGACCCGGCGGTTGTCCCTGGGATGCTGAGCAGACACACGAAAGTATCCGCCGTAATTTCCTGGAGGAAACCTACGAGGCAGTTGAAGCAATCGACACCAATGATTCAGAGCTCCTTTGTGAAGAGTTAGGCGATGTGATGCTTCAGGTTGTCTTCCATGCACAGATATCCGAAGATGAAGGAGCTTTTTCCATCAATGAGGTTTGCGACGGCGTATGCAAAAAACTCATTGTCCGTCATCCCCATGTTTTTGGCAATGTGGAGGCTGACACAAGCGAGAAGGTTCTCGAAAACTGGGATAAGATCAAAATGCAGACAAAGTCCCAGACGACCTACGCAGAAACTCTGGATAGTGTGAGCCACGCTCTTCCTGCTCTTATCCGAGCCGAAAAGGTTCAGCACAAGGCAAAGAAGTGCGGATTCGATTGGGATTCTGTTGATGGCGCCCTTGAGAAGCTTTCGGAAGAGATTTCCGAGCTTCGTGTCGCTCTCAGAGAAGGCAAGGATAAGGCTTCGAAGGAAGAATTGGGAGATGTTCTTTTCTCTGCTGTCAATGTCTC
>JAZSME010000084.1:0-24868 GCA_045535715.1 Ruminococcus sp.
ACCGCTTGGCCTCCGACTTGCTTAAAGCTTTATGTGAGTTTCTGATTACCTTAATCATAACTTAGCTATCTCCTCTGCTGTGAGTTTTTCAAGGGTCTCTGCATTGATCTTTTCAATCTTCTTCACCAGCATTACATCCTCGTGGGGAACGTTCACGTAGAACTTGTTGAGGGTGCTGTCGTAGCTTGTGATATTTCCTGTCTCGGAAATAACCAGAGGCATATCAGCGTACTGGTTGAAGGAAAGGGGATTTGCCATAACGACGCCGTTGATCTCAAGGATCATCCAGAGGTCGCCTGTCTTTGTGGTATAGTATGTCTGGTACATGGGGTGAGGTGTGGATGAGTACTTTGAAATCTCGTATGCCTCTGTGTATGTACCGTTCATATCGTATTCAGCCATAATTGCATACTGGGTAAAGCCTCTGTCGGAGAGGTTCTTGTATGCATCCTTCTCTGTGTGGATACCCTTTGCGTCAGCAGCAGCAAACTGAGAGGAAACTGTGGTGTTCTCTGAGAAGTACTCGTCTGCATTGGGAGGTGTAACCTCATAGGGAGGTGCTGTTGTTACCTCTACGGGCTCGGTGGGAGTCTCTGTCTCGTCCGTTGTTGCAGGCTCGGGCTCGGGCTCTGTCGCAACGGGATCACCCTTCTGCGACTCGGGCACAACTGCGTCCTTCATTCCGTAAGCCACAAACATATCATTTAAAGCGGGAATGTTAATAACATTGAAATAAACAAGTCCGCCTACGGTGAGACCGCCTGCAATAACCAGAACAAGAATTACAATAAGAATTCTGATTACAGCTGTCAGACCCTTGTCTGCCTTGCTTTTTGTCTTCTTGACCTTTTTGTTTTTCTTTGTGTCAGGTGTTTCAACCGCACTTCCGCAGGATGTGCACTTGCCATCCTTGCTCAGCGCTGAGCCACAATTCTTACAAAATGATGCCATAATTATCTCCTCCTATAATCTCGATAAGCAGAGAGATTTTTCTGCTTTTTGATTTATTTTCCTACTGAAAAGATACCACATTTACCCTTTCAAATCAATATAAATCTTTTGAAACGGTTTTTTCGCAAGTCTCTTTATATTTTTTCAGAGCATACAAAAAACGCCCCCCGAATCCGCTTCGGAGGGCTTTAATCTGCGCCTTATGCTTTCCTAACGTCAACCTTTATATTTTTAATGTAGTTTACGAGGACGAAGAGATAGTAAATCACAAGACCTGCGGCAATTGCAACCACAAGGTCAAATACTACTGTCAGCACAAAGGTGAGCAGGAGCACCGCAGTGGAGATAAACTTCTTCTCCTTAACAATTCCGGCAAACTTTCTCCACTCGCTCATATTATAAGCAACCACAAAGAGGATGGCAGCAATGGTGGGCATGGGAATGAAGCTTGCAAGAGGCATCAGAAAAAGAAGTATCAGGAGAAGCACCACAGAGTGTACCATTCCTGCAATGGGTGAGCGACCGCCGCTTTTAATGTTGGCGGCTGTTCTTGCAATGGCGCCGGTTGCAGGGATTCCTCCGAAGCACACAGAGGCAATATTGCCCACTCCCTGAGCCACAAGCTCTGCGTTGGGATTGTGCTTCGAGTCGGTCATACCGTCTGCGACTACGCAGGAAAGAAGGGACTCGATTCCCGCAAGAAAAGCAATCGTCACCGCACTGGGAAGCAGAGAAACTATATTATTGAGGCTGAAGTCAACACCTGCAAAAGAAACCTTTGGAAGTCCTGCGGGGATAGCGTAAAGGTCGCCTATTGTGCTGACGGATGATGAAAAATAAGGGATGAATTTAACAAGAAGCACACCTGCTACAACAGCAATCAGGGATGCAGGCACCTTTTTCTCAAGCTTGGGATATACAATAAGTATGAGAAGGGACACAGCACCGATAATAAGAGAAGGAAGGCTGAGAGTGCCGATAGAGGAAACATTTGCCTCTATCTTCTCGAAGGTCTCAATGGGATTTTCTCCCTCTTTATAGGTAAGTCCCATAAAGGACTTGAGCTGTCCCACCAGAATTGTCACCGCAATACCCGAGGTAAAGCCCACCGTAATAGGATGAGGAATATACTTGATAAGTCCGCCCAGCTTGCAGAGTCCCATAATTATCAGGATAATACCTGCAAGTACCGTCGCAACAAACAGTCCCGAAAGCCCTTTTGTTGCCACAACAGAGGCAACGGTTGTGGCAAAAGCCGCTGTGGGACCTGCTATCTGCACATTGCTTCCTCCCAGAAGAGACACAAAGAAGCCTGCGGCAATAGCGGTGTAAACACCTGCCTGAGGAGCAACTCCCGAGGCAATCGCCAATGCAACCGAGAGAGGCAATGCAATAATTGCCACAATAAGACCTGCTGTTACGTCCTTGAGAATCTGACCCTTTGAGTAACCCTTAAGGGATGTAAACAGCGCCGGTTTCAGATAAAAAGATTTCATAAATCTCACTCTTTTCAGTTTTCGTAGGGTGCTTAAAAAAGCACAACGCTCCCAATATTAGCACTCCCGACAAGAGGTGTCAATATCCGACAAAGTGCTTCCTCACATTGCATACTATGCATTAAAAGAAGAGGGAGAAACTATGTATTTTTACCATAGAGAATCTCTCGTTTTCCATTGACTCAAGGGAACACTTGTGAGATAATCTTTATGAATTTTCACACAAGAGGTATATAAATGAAAACAGGTCTTATTCTAGAGGGCGGCGCCATGAGAGGAATGTTCACCGCAGGCGTAATTGATGTCCTCATGGAAAACAAAATAAACTTTGACGGCATCATCGGTGTCTCTGCAGGAGCAGCATTTGGCTGCAACTACAAGTCAGAGCAAAAAGGCAGAGTCCTGCGCTACAACACAAAATACGCAAGGGACAAGCGTTACTGCGGACTTCGGGTGCTTCTTAAGGAAGGCAACCTTTACAGCACCGACTTCTGCTACGGGGAGGTGCCTTTAAAGCTTGATGTCTTCGACTTCGACACCTTCGGGAAAAACCCCTGCGAATTCTACGTTGTCTGCACCGACATTGAAACGGGAAAAGCGGTCTATCATAAATACGAGGGATGGGATGACCACGGCTTTGACTGGATAAGAGCCTCCGCCTCTATGCCCTTGGTGTCGCAGATAGTTGAAATCGAAGGAAGAAAGCTTCTCGACGGCGGAGTAGCGGATTCCATCCCCGTAAAGGCCTTTGAAAATATGGGATTTACGAAAAACATCGTAATACTCACCCAGCCAAAGGACTACATAAAAAAGAAGAACCCCCTCATCCCTCTGATGAAGCTTAAGTACAGAAAGTATCCGAAGCTCACAGAAGCTATACATAAGCGTCACGTAATCTATAACGAAGCCCTTGAATATATCAAGGAAAAAGAAGGAAGGAGAGAGCTTCTTGTTATCAGGCCGACACAGGCTCTTCCTCTCAAAAAAACAGAGAAGGACCCCAAAAAGCTTAAGGCTGTTTATAACCTCGGCAGAAAAGAAGCAGAAAAAAGCCTTGAGAAAATCAGAAGCTTCCTCTCACAATGACATAAAACGCAACAAAAAAGCGCTGCAGAAATCAGAAATCTGCAACGCTTTTATCTTTTATTGAGCCCTGACCTCGATATGAGGATCAAAGGAGGGCATAAGCTTCAGCTTAAAGAGATTCATTCTGTGCTTTCTGTCAATGAGCTCCTTGGTCTCTTCGCTGTCGATTTCTCCTGTGCGGATGTATCTGTCAAGAGTTGCATAGGTAAAGCCCAGATTCTCCTCGTCAGTCTTTCCGCAGAGACCGTCAATGGGAGTCTTGTCCACAAGTGCCTCGGGAAGTCCCAGAACTCTTCCGATTTCCTTAACTTCGCGGACAGTCAGATTGCTCATGGGAGAAAAATCACCCACAGAGTCGCCGTAACGGGTGGAGTAGCCTACCCAGTCCTCGGAAAGATTGCAGGTATTGCACACTCTTCCGTTTAAGCTCTGGGAAACTGCATAGAGCGTTGTCATCCTGATTCTCGGAGGAACGTTCTCCCTGCTCTGCTTTGAAATCTCAAGCTCCTCAGGAAATGCACCTAAAATGGCGTCAACCGCCTGCTTTACGTTGACCTCATAATGGCGGATACCAAGGTGATTTACTAAGAGATAAGCCATATCGATATCGTGCTGCTCGCCCTGGGGCATCAGCACTCCCACAACTCTGTCCTTGCCGAGAGCCTCAACGCAGAGAGCCGCCGCAACGGAGCTGTCCTTGCCGCCTGAGATACCCACTACTGCATTGGAGTCCCTTCCGTTCTCCTCAAAAAATTCGCGTATCCATTTCACGCATTCGTCCTTGACCTTCACAGCATCAAACATATATCATTCTCCTTTTTCTTACGAAATCTTTTACTCTCCCGTGACATTCACCTGACACATCTTCATCGTGAGAAGTGCAGCTCTGTGACTCTCGGGAGTTACTCCCGCACAACACAGGGCATCCACACTTACCTTTGCCTCGAGGAAGTTTGCCTTGAGAAGCAGCGCGTTTGAAACCACGCAGATGTCTGTGCAAAGACCCACAAGCTCTATCTCAAGGGCACTTTCATCGTAGTTTTTCTTAATGTACTCCACAAGCTCCACACTTCCGAAGGTGGGCTTTTCAAAGCTCTTGTACTCTCGCTTATCGAGAACCCTCTGAACCTTTTCATCAAGTTCCCAGCCCTCGCTTCCTTTGATGCAGTGCATTACGGGCAGATTCTTTCCCTCCTGAGTTTCCATATAATTCTCAGCGTGGGTGTCATAGGTAACGATAATGTCCCCCTCAGAGCTCTCAATCTTGCTCACAACGTTATCCACAATAGCCTGTGCCTCAGCCGTTGCAAGTGAGCCTGAGACAAAGTCCTTCTGCATATCCACAACAATAAGTAGCTTTTTCATTTTCATCTCTCCTGAAAGCTTATTTTACTATTTGATTATGTCACTTTAAGCCTTCAAGGTCAAGCCTTTTATTCGCACTTCTTAAACTCCGCTCTGCCCTCTCTTCTTCTTGACAAAGCAAAGTATATATAATAATATATATTTACTGTCGAATATTAGCGAAATTCAACAAATTCTCTGCAAAGGATGGGTAATATGAACACATACTACGATCAGCTGATGGCTCTCAAAGGAGCCGACGAGTTAAAGGAGCTTCTGAAAAAATGGGAAACCTTTTCTCAGAATATGAAGGAGCGTCCCTTTGATTCTCCCATTATCTTACCCGATCTTTTTCTTTACACTCCCTCGGGCTACGGAAACACCAGAATGCTCTCACTCCTTGCGGATTATCTCTGCACAAAAGAAAACCTTATGTCCTTCTACGGCGATGTAAAGCTTGTGGAATTCAAGCTCTATTACTGCGACCCTCATCAGGAGTTCACCGAAATGTACCGTCTTATCGAGGTCATTCAGGCCGCCGCAGGCTTTCGCAACGAGTACCGCGGTATTGTCAGAATCAACATAAACGACTGGGTGGAACACCACAAGGAGCGTCACTTCCTTGAGTTTTTACAATTTCTTAAGGTAAACACCAAAAACTGGCTCATTGTGCTCACCATTTCAAGCACCGAGGAAAATGACGAAACAAGAGAGATGGAAAGCATTGTCAGCATGTATCTGAGAATTGAGACCATCTCGCTCAAACTTCCCTCAGTAGAGGAAATGGTGGACTTCGCCTGCAACACTCTCGCCACCTACGGACTTACCCTTGATGACAGCGCAAAGGATGTTCTCCTTGAATCCATCAAGGTGCTGAGAAGCAACAAATATTTCTATGGTATGCACACCATCGCTGACCTTTGCAGCGACATTGTTTACACTCTCTTCTCCTCAACCACTACCGTAAGTCGGGTGGTGACGGCACAGATGCTCAAGGACTTCAACTGCGAGAGTGAATACATCAAACGTACCATTATCAAAATCAAGAAAACTCACACTCTCGGGTTTTAAGTCAAAGGAAAGCGCGGTGAAATATTATGGACTATAAATTAGGAAAATATCAGAACGTAAATCAGGAATCAAGATGGGCAACCACCGAAGAAATCATGCGAAGCACCACAAGGGTGAATCTTTACAGCGAGACCTATCCCGGAGCAGGTCTTCCCATCGTTGCGGCGGGAAATGACATCTACGTTGACTCTGCCGACACACACTCTCTCATCTTCGGCTCCACAGGCTCCAAGAAAACCCGTCTTTTCTGTATGCCTCTTCTCAACTATTTTGTAAAAGCCGGAGAATCCTTCGTTGCCACAGACCCCAAGGGCGAGCTTTACGCAAGGACCTCGGGAATTGCCAAGGCTCACGGCTACAAGACCGTAGTGCTCAACTTCAGAGAAATCGGTCTGGGAGATATGTGGAATCCTCTTCATATCCCTTACAGGCTCTATCAGAACGGACGCCGTGACGAAGCAGTTTCTATGCTCAACGACTTCATCCGCACCATCGCATCCCCTCAGTTTGAGCGCACCGCGGACACCTTCTGGCCTGAGATGGCATCTTCCCTTGCCCTTGCAAACCTTCTGCTCCTTATGGAAGCGGCATCCCCCGAGGAAGCAAACGTTGCAAGCCTTGCGGCCCTTTGCACCAACGCAGCCTCCGATACCCTCAAAAAGCTTTCCACAAATATGAGATGGGAAACTATCGCAGGTCTTAACTACAAGAACGTTTTCTCCAGCGCAGAGAAAACTCTTCAGAGCATCATGGTTTCTCTTTTCGGTATGATTCGAATCTTCACAACTCAGAAGAGCCTTACAAATATGCTCAGCGGAAACACCATTGACCTTGCTTCCTTCGGCAAGGAGAAGACCGCTGTGTATCTCATCATTCCCGACGAGAAGAGCACCTATCATTTCCTTGTCACAACCTTCCTCAAGCAGGCTTACGAGATACTCATAACCGAGGCTCAGAAGGAGGAGAACAGACAGCTTCCCGTAAGAGTGAATTTTGTGCTGGACGAGTTCTGTAATCTTCCCAAAATCCCCGATATGGCATCCATGATCTCTGCCGCACGAAGCAGAAATATGAGATATTTCCTGGTGGCCCAGAGCCTTCATCAGCTCAAGGGAAGATATCAGGAGGACGCAGACACAATAAAGGGCAACTGCGACAACTGGGTCTTCCTCACCTCCAAGGAGCTTGACCTTCTGGGAGAGGTAAGCGAGCTTTGCGGCTCCTACTACACCCCCAACGGCCTCAAGCGTCAGCTCATCTCAATATCCGAGCTTCAGAGACTTGACAAGTCAAAGGGCGAGGCTCTGATTATGCACGCAAGACAGTATCCCATCATCTCGGAGATTCCCGACATTGACGCTTACGAAATGTTCAAGGGCTACACCGCTCCGGCTTTGGAGGAATACACCATGCCTGAGGCGAAGATGTTTGATGTTTTCAAATTCTACGAAGACGTCATCAACAAGGTGCGCACCCTGCCCTTTTCATAAATAAGTCGGGGGGGGGAGCACCGCACCATGAAAAAAGCATTTGATATATTCACGGGAGAACCTATGCCCAACGGCGCAGATTTCACATTAAATGAAATCGAATTCTTTACAGAGGGACTTCGTAAGGAAAAAAGCGACTATACCGCACTTCTCGTCTTCAGGAGCATAAAAGAGTTCCTTCAAAAAAGCAAGGACGCTCAGAAACTGAGACCCTTTCTCGGAGAACTTAACAACTACCTTGATTTCACCTCGGACGCAAACCTCTGCTGGGAATACGTCTACGCAGTAAGGGCAATTCTCGATGTTCTTCTTAAAAGTACAAAGGATAATGATTACGTTACAGAGACCGCCTTTGCCTCGGCAGAAGCCTTCGAAAGAATCTGTGAGCTTAGTCCCACTCATCACAACAGATGCTGTCGGGTTAAGGAATACATATATGCTTCCATGTCCGTATCACTTCAAAGCGGTGATGCCAAAGCTACCACGCAAAATCGCAAGAAAGCCCTTTCTCTTGCCCACAAGCATTTCGCAGAACTTGAGAACGATGACAGCGTGTTGTATTATGACACCGGAATCAGCTTCTATCTGGAGGCTTACAATCTGGTATACCGCGACGAAGAGCTCAAGGACAAATTGCCCGAAATTCTCAGAAATCTTTCAGAGTATGGCTACCTCTATCTTCTGAGGTCCGATCAGGACTCAAAGCGCCTGAGCGTTACGGCACTGGCGTACCTTGAGTATTCCAAAACCCCGGACTTTGACTTTTCAAAGGAAAAAGACAGAATCAAGGATATTATCCGCTGGCTTAACTTTGCCATTAACGGCGGTATGACCTCGCTTAAAAGCACCTGCTCCGGCCTGAGATCCCTCTGGCTTAAGCACACGAAGCATTTATATCCTGACAGCAACTTTTAAAGGAACACAAAACGCAAAAGCACCGCCTTTTGAGAGACGGTGCTTTATCTTTTTATCAGAGTCTGAGTCTTCCCTGAAGGTCAGTGAGTATATCCACCACAGAATGAGGAAACTCAGGGTCAATTTTACTTTTGATAACGGAAAGAGAGTCCCTTGACTTAAGAGCGCTGATAAAGTTTGAAATGTTACTTCGTGCACTTTCACTCTTTGCCAGATCTCTGGCGTCCTCAAGAAGAGGAATCGCCGCTGACTTACGGGTACTTTCAGGTGCGTCCATACCGAAGGCTACCAGCTCTGCCTCCGCCCACATAAAGAAGCAAGCGTGGGATCTGAAATCTGCGCCGGCATTGAGAAAAGCAATAATGCCGTTTACAATACGGTCAAGCCCTGCTGCCGCAGGCCTAAAATTCTTATCTCTGATAAGCTCAATAACTCTTTCATTGGTGTCTCTGAGAACCTGCATACAAAAGGCAGTTTCACTTCTGACAAAACGAGGGCTCCAATCATTGGGATCAAATCTGTCCATACGCTTTCCTTCTTTCAGTAAAAAATCCAAGGGGTTCCCCTTGATTTCATTATATCAGGGCATCTCAGTTTTGCAAGAGAAATTTTTGATATAAAAACCCCTCTGTTTTTCGGCTGTGAGGATAGTTTTCAGAGTGCCTTTTAATTCTCTTTCATTCATTGACATTACCCGACATAAGAAATATAATTAAAACGATGAGGATTTCCTGCGAAAAAAGGAAAATTTCGGGGGTTTTAGAAGACAAAAGGAGGATTTTTATGTATTTATTTGACTTTTTCAAAAACCTTTTCAAGAAGAACAACATCGGCATTATCATCTGGCTTTTGATGAACATTCTCTTCATTGTGTTTGTGTTCAGCGGTGCCTTTTCTGACTGGGCAGGAGTTCCCTTGGGCATTGGTATCTACTTTGTATCTCTGCTGATAGCCCTGTCTCCCATCGGCGAGTGGATTCTCCGTCTCCAGACCCGTTGCAAGAAAATCAAGGACCAGAATATTCTCGACAGAATCGAGCCCCTCTTCAAAGAAGTCTACGCAAAAGCTAAAGCTCTCAATCCTGAGCTTCCCGATAACATCAAAATCTTCATGTCCGACGACGAGGACCCCAACGCTTTCGCAACCGGCAGAAAAACTCTCTGCATCACAAGAGGTCTCCTTGCCTACTCTGACGAGCACATCAAGGGCGTTATGGCTCACGAGTTCGGCCACCTTGCACACAAGGACACAGACCTGATTCTCGTTGTATCCGTAGGCAACCTTATCGTTACCTGCCTCTTCGTTCTCATCAGAATCTTTGCAAATATCTTCCTCGGCATCAGCCAGTTCTTCGTATCCATTTTCAGCGAAGGCATCGGCGGACTTGTTGCCACTCTGTTCGTTTACCTGAGCCGCGTGATTTCAGACATCATCCTTCTGCTTTTGATGCGTCTGTGGACACAGCTCGGCGTATGGCTCTGTATGCACTCAAGCCGAAAGAATGAGTTCCGCGCTGACGAATATGCTCACGACTGCGGTTACAACCGCCCCTTGAGAGAAGTTCTCACAAGCTTCGGCGTTGCAAAAAGCAAGAACGGTCTGTTCGCATCTCTCTCAAAGAGCCACCCCGAAAACTCCCAGAGAATCCAGAGACTCGTTGAGCTGGAGAATAACTAATCTCATCCAAAGCACAATATAAAAACAACAAACGGGCACTCCGACTCAGTCGGGATGCCCGTTTTTCTTATAATGATTCTTGCTTTTTCAGAATTTCCTCTTCGTGAAACACTCAGAAGTTTTCGTAAGACACGACCTCGTTGATATTGCGATTTTCAAAGTGGAGCTTCAGAGGCTTTGAGTCTTCTGCGGGATATCCCATAACAAGCAGTGCCGATATGCCAAGCTCCGGGGGGATATTATAAGTGTTGCGGATTTTCTCGGGATCAAAATGCATCACGTAGCAGCTTCCCACTCCCAGATCCCAAGCCTTGAGCATCAGATAGGTTGTAACTATCACTGCGTCCGCTTCCGATGAAAGCGCACCGTCATAGGGACGTTTCCAGCTCTCCTCTTTGTTGTGGCAGACAAGCATTGCGCAGGGTGCATCAAAATGGCACTTGGTACAGTTTTTAAGCTTTGCAAGCGACTCGTCGGTGTTCAAAACCAGAATCCTCTGAGGCTGATAATTACAGCCGGTGGGCGCTTTGTGCCCTGCCTCGAGAATACTTTGAAGAATATCCTTTGATAGGTGTTCATCTCTGAATTTTCTCACAGAGTATCTTTCTGTGATCAGCTTGTCATAATCCATAATTTACACACCCTCCGCTTTTCTGCATTTTACAATTGCTTCGGTGATATCGGTCAGAACAAGTTCCCCGTTCTGATTATATGCCTCGATGGTAATTTCCACAAGTCCGTTTCTTTCGTTGCGTTTTATACATTTTGTGACAACGGCTTTTCCTGTGAGGATATCACCTGCAAAAACAGGCTTTATCCACTGGATTTTTGTGGACTTGCCCGCAAGGAGCTCCTCGCCGAAAATATCCACCTCCAGGTACTTTGCCCATACCGACATAAAGGACATCACTCCGGGGGCGATAAGTTTCCCGAAGGGAGATTTTTTTGCGTATTCCTCATCGGTGTGAAGAGGAATGTTATCGTAAAGTCTTGCGAAATCCATCATCTTTTCCTTTTCAATAACCGCAGGCGCTATATCGATTTCCGTATTGAGTCTTATATCTTCAAAAAACATAGGGTCACGCTCCTTAACATCCTCTATTTTATTCCTGATTCTTTCCGCTGTCAATAAAGAAAGCGTTGCAAATGAACGCCAAAAAAAACGCAACGCTTGCTTATCTGTTATTTTAAGGAAACAATCCCTTCCCGTTTACTGCTGATACAGAAGGGCCGAAGAGGTGTCTCCTCGGGAGAGGATCTTTCCCGAGATGTCTGTGGTGACATTTCTTTCAGCATAGTAATACCCGAGAATCTTTCCCGAGACATTCTTGACTGTTTTGTCGCCGTTTTCCTTAATGTAAATATAGCCGATGATTTTACCGCTTACGTCCCTGATGGTGGTAGTCTCCGCTGCGGGGGTGTCCTCGGCTGTACCTGCTTCGGTTACCTCAGGCTCAGTCTCCTGTGTGGGGCTTTCTGCCAAAGAAGCAGAGGAGTTAACGGACGCATCAAGGAGAAGTCCGTCGCTCTTAAGATAATATACTCCGATTTCAAAATCAGGAACATTGGAATCGGTTATGTGAAGGGTCGCTCCCCATGTTGTGGTATTAAAGACCAGATATCCGTTGACAATAAATCTGTCGCCGGTCTGGGTGAAGAACATATATCTTATGCCTGTATCGAGGGTATCCATATAGATGTCAGGAAGGGCAAATTCCTTTACAAATGCGTCGGATTTTGTGAGGACCCTATCCTCTATGCTGATGGCGATTTTACCGTCAGCGGTGGAATACTCCTGAAATCCGTAATATTTTTCGCTGAAAGGTTGCTCAGATTTAAGGAGTATCTCCTTTATGTGCTTTGATGCCTTGTTTATCTCGCGCTCTTTGATGATATTTCCCTTGGAGCTGTCAACATACAGATAGTGGGGATCTTCGGTGTCAAGGCTCTCCCAGACATTGTAGGTGGTACCGTTTTGAGGGAAAACATAGTCGTGAAGATAAGTATAATCTATCTCCGAATACCTGAGGTCCGTTGTGTTGTAAATCTTGTTCAGATACTTGTTGAGGAAGGTATCCCCTGCCTTGTCCTTTCCCGAAACAACGTTCTGAGGATTCGGGTCGTCTCTTCCGAATTCCGACATAAGGCCTTCGTTGGCATCTTGTGAATAATCATAGGATTTTTCGGGGATATGCAGGGAAAGATTATCTGTGCCGATTCTGTTGCTGCCCACCGCCGCAGGCATATAACTCACGTTTCCGTTGAGTTCAAAACAGAGGGCGTCCATCAGATAGTAAACATCGCCCATTATGCCGTAGTATCCGCTCTGTATTTTTTCGTCGAAGTACTGACACTCTCCCTTGAAATAATCATCTCTGTATTCTCCGAGGAGATATTCGTCAAGAGTCTTCGGAACCTCATTCAGATATACGGTGAGATTCTCAAGGAGTGCCCTTTCATCGGTGAGGTTGTCCACCACAGTATACATATCAAAGGAAACAATGCCTTCCTCGGAAATAGCCTTGATATCCACATACTCATTTGAGATATAGTCTCTCCACTTTCCGAGAAAGCTCAGAACCGGATCTGCATACTTGCCGTCGCACCAGAATAAAAAGGGCATTCCGGTCGCCGAGCCGGCTACATAAACTCTGTAAGGAGACTGCTGCTCTACGTTGATTTCATAGCCCTCGTACTCACCCTCTGTAAGCTTCCAGCCGTAAAACCATGAGCCGAAATGGGACGAATAGAAGCTTCCCTCGAAGGAAACCTCACTATCCGAAAAGCTTGCCAGTTCATTTTCCGAAAGAAAGGAGAAGGCCTCGTCAATAATCGCCTTTCCTTTGTCCGATGAGGAGTCATTTACATCAAGATATCTTGAATCGTTTGCAATCTGAACCTGAGCGAGAACATCCCCTGCAAAGATAACGGTGTAGTCAATATCCTCAAGCTCGCCGAAGATGCTGAAAACATCCACCACATTTCCCTCTTTGTCATAGCCTCGGGTTTTGGTGGTACAGTCTTCGCTGTATGTAATTTTCCCGGTGTGAAGCTTTTCGCAGATTTCATCCACCTTCATTCCGATGGAAATTCCGTCTGTAAGGCAAAAGCCCTCGCCGTCAAAATAAATTCTCTCGATTATGAGAAAGGGAACCAGCTCTCTGAGATTGTACTCTTCAATGTCGATATTCTCGGTATCAAAATAAAAGTCCTCCAGATCGGCACCGATGCAAGCTTCCAAAGAGAAGTTTTCGCCGGGAAACCTGACGTTTATATAAACGTCCTCCCAAGTGAGCTCGTAGTCATCTCCGTAAACATCGATGGCATCCTGCACAGGATGGAGAAGAAGATTTGTCTGAGCATCAAGGTGCGCAGTCTTTTCCTCAGAAAGATTCGCCATATATTCGGAAACATCCACAGCCGCTGTGGTCTTTATCTCGTTTTCACTTCCCTTTCCCTGATCCTTTTTGGCGCAGCCGGCAAGAGAAAGTACGCAAAAAGCCATAAGCAGCGCAAGAATTCTCTTTAACATTTCCATTCCCCTCAAAAATAATTTATGTAATGATTTATCCGTATTTTTTTGTTTTATATATTTATTTTTTCTCCGATTCCGCGGTGCGCTCTGCGGTTATGAGTGCATCAACCGCTTTTTTGTAGACGGGGTTTCGGATGATAATACGCTCAAAGAGCTCATAACCGATGGCGGTGCTGAGCTTTTCCTTCTCAAAAAGCCACCCTCTGACCGTCTCAAGAGAATACTTTTCCATATCATCTACAAAGTACGCAAAGAAGGTGTTTACGGTCTGAATGAGATTTATGTCTCTTGCAACTCTTGCGTTGATACATTTGCCCTCAAAGTACTTTGACCACACCTTATAGTACCGGCTCATATTTGCCACATCAGGGTAGGTGCCCTTTAAAAAGAGCTTGCGCATAACCGAATTCTGCGCTTTCAGCTCCTTGCTGGGCTCTGAAAGCTGGCCTGCTCTGTCGCCTACGATGGAATCCGCCATATCGTGGACAAGGAGCATCTCCAGAATCTCCTGCTTGTTGTAGTCCTGTTCGTTGTACTCCAAAGGAAGAAAAATCATTGCAAGCATCCATGTGCCGAGAGTGTGCTCGGCTATGCTCTCGGGGTCGTCTATGCCGTAGGCCTTCCACTGCACCCTCTTTGTGTCACGCATTTTTGTAAGCTGAGTATATAGGGAGAAGCCTGCATCAAAACGGGAATTCTTCATATACGCCACAAGGTCATCTCTCACTGAGCGGAAATAGTAAAGAAGCTTGTCAGACACCACGCTTCTGGGTCTGCGCTGATATTCCTCGAGAATCTCAAGGCATTTTTCGCAATAGGGTGTGAGATTATATGAAAGCTGTTCGGGAGAGGTGTGCATTCTCGCCTGCACCAGAAGCAGCAGGGAAACAAGGTCAAACTCCACATATCCCATCCTCTTTGAAGCAAGGTCAGCCTCCAGATTACTGCAGAGAATTCTGATTGCCTGCTCGCCGATATTGGGGTCCTCGTCGAGATAGAAGTCGTTGTGCACGCTTATCTGATGATTGTCTCCCAGATACTGGATAACGTTTCCTCGGTTTATGGCGCCTGTGATATCGTTGGTGACCACAAGGCAGAGGTATTCATCCAGAACATCGGTCTGTCCGTAGGAAATAAGTCCGTTGCAGACAGAGCGGAACAGGTACTGGTTGTATCTGTTTCTGAGCGTCTGTGTGAAGTCCTCCTTCACCAAGGGGAGAAGTCTGTCGTATTCTCTCTTAAGAAGAGTCTGTGCTCCGTCCGTAAATTCGGCAAAGGTAAGCTTTCCGAGCCAGTAGGCAGCGTTGCTCTTCTGATGAATATCAAAGGAATCGTAATTCTTCTCCACATATCTGAGCAGAGCCTTCTGCATATGATAATTCTCGTGGAGATAGGATACCACAAATCTGTTTTCCATTGAGGTCATGGAATTTTTGAGGAAGCTCATTCCGCCCACTTCATCAGGATACATTATGGAGTAGGTGGCGTAATAGGCTATCATAAACTCAAGATAGGTGTTGTGCTTGTGAGGAAGCGACCAGAGCACCGCGTTATAGGGACGGTTTTTCACGTTATGCAGAGCGTTGAAAACATACTCGTAGAGCTCTGTTGCAACCTCCAGCATCTTTTCCTCGTCGCCCTTGAGCTCATTGAGCGCCAACCTCTCGTACATCTCCACAAGGGAAATGTCCTTGACGGACAAGCCCTGAGAAAGCTCCGTTGCAACGAGGCGCACCGTGAAGATATCAAGGGTGGGAAATCTCAGACGAAGCAGAGCCTTATATACATCCTCGGTCTCGATTCCTTTGTGATTCTCCCGATACATGGTAAGTATAGCCTCAATAACCGCAAGGCAGGCAACCTTGTCGGTGAGAGGTACGGAGCTGAAGCGGAAGGTGTAACCCGTAACGTCGCCCATAATGGGAATTGTGCGCTTGAGTCTCTGGCGTCTCTTTACAAGTCCCACATCCACCGCAATTATACGGTTGAATTTACCCAGCTTTTCAAAGAGGTCAAGTATGACGTCCTCAGGAGCAAAGGAGGAGACGATGTGCTCTCTCACCGCTTCGACCATCAGTACGGGACGCACCTCGTGGTGGCGCTTAAGATAAGCAAAATATTCCTTTGTTTCCTCACGGATAAGGTCTGTCATCTCCTGACGCACACTATCCTTTGAGTAGTTGAGCTTTTCGTAGTAGCTGGAGGAGAGATAAATGGGCAGATAGTCGCTTTTTCCGCTTTTGAAATTCTCAAGCATCTTGTAGTACGCAAGCTGTAAAAGCATATTCTTTGCGCATCCGGGGAGGCCCTTGACCTGAATCGATACCCCCTGACCCTGAGAAAGAGTGTCCACTATTATGTCTACGTAGTCCACTCCCCCTGCGGTAAGCCGACCGTCAAAATACATGGATACGGTATTGTCAAACAAAACCTTCGCAAGGGATTTGAAGCGTTCATACCTCTCTTCTCCATAGGTGCGGTCTCTGAGGCAATAGGGATATTTCTCTATCTTTTTGAGCAGGGTATTCACCAGCTCCTCGCGCCTCATATCGGGAAGGAGATTATCCTCGGACTTTGCTTTGTCGCTTTCAAATGCCGAAGTCACCTCGTAAACATCCTCTGACAGTTCCTCCTTGGGGATTACGGTGCGCACCGCCATAAGCAGGTGCTTAAGTCCCTCGTTAAGATTCTTGTATGCGTCGATCCACTGAGCCTGCTGAAGGAAATATATATTGGACTTTGACAAAGAGAAGTCATTCAGCCTGAAGGGAATGATCTTCTTTTTTGCACCGAAGGCGATGGACATCTCGTTGCTCACGTGATTGGAATCATTGGAGTTGCCTGAGGCAATCATAACAAACACCGAGCACTCCTCTATGGCATTCACGATCTGAACGGCAAAGCTCTCTCCGCCCTCAATATTTCTCGAAGCTATCCAGCAGGATACTCCGTTACCCTCAAGATAGCTGTGCACAAGATTTGCCGAATCGGCGTCCTTGGTGGAATAGCTTATAAACACAAAAGGTTTCTTCATAACGACCTCCGAAAAAAGAGAATTCTGTCGATAATTTTCCCCGTATGGTTTTTATTTATCATTTAATGTAAATTATACACCAAATCTATCACGCATTCAATAAACCTTCAAAAAAAGAACCGAAGCTTTTTAAAACTTCGGTCCTCATTTTCGGATTGAGTTTAATAATCTTTATCCGCCACACATCGTAAAAGCTACGATTACCAGTTTTCTGCCATCCAATTATTAACATCGTCGCCATACTCGGGCACGTACTCGTGATACTCACCGTCACTGCCGTAGAAACCGCTCTTTTTACTGCTTCTGCTGCTTGAGCTGCTTGAGCTGCATCCTGCAAAGCAGATGCACATGGAAGCGATAATAAGAATTATAGCGATAGCTGAGATAATTTTCTTCATTATTGTTCACCTCTCACCAAATTGTAACGTCTGATTACATATTAGTACTATTTGTTACATTTGTCAATAGGTTTTAAGAGGTTTATCGTAAAATTTCGGGGAGAATTAAGAAATCACCATATAAAGCACAACCAAAGAGTCTATTAGCACTTTGCTCCAAAGTGCAGGGGTCTTGCCGAATTCCTGCTTCTGCTCATTAGATTCTATTGAACAGAAAAAGCGTTGCGGCAAAGGAAAGCACAGGTTTACTTCCCTTATACCGAAACGCTCGAATTTTGCTTTTATTTCACATTTTAAATTTTCAACAATTCAACGACGCAAGCCAAAGAATCCGCCCCTCTGGACATCTGATTTCTAAAAAGCTCAACCTTGTCTTTTTCCAAGCTCATAGAAGGCTACCGCTGATGCGGCGGCAACATTCAGCGAATCAACGCCGTGATACATAGGTATCTTCACTGTGTAGTCGCAGTTATCTATGGTCTTGTCTGCAAGGCCGTCCCCCTCTGTTCCCATCACAACAGCCAGCTTTTCCTCCTTCAAAAGTCTGGGGTCATCTATGGAAAGAGAGTCGTCCTTAAGGGCCATTGCCACGGTCTTGAAGCCCAGCTCTCTTATTTCTTTCAGGCTGTCATCAGAGAGAAACGCCCAATCGATCTGAAACACCGTACCCATACTGACCCTTGCGGCTCGTCTGTAAAGAGGGTCGGAGGAGCCCGGAGTCAGGAGCACCGCATCCATTCCCAAAGCGGCAGCTGAGCGGATTATGGCTCCTACATTGGTGGGGTTCATAACCCGGTCAAGAACAACTATCCTGCTTTTATCCTTGCAGATTTCCCTCACATCTGCGGGGGTCTTTCGCTTCATGGCACAGAGCATACCTCGGGTGAGCTTAAATCCGGTGAGCTGAGTGAGTACGTCAAGGGGTGCATGAAAGGCAGGGATATCGCCGAGCCTTTCGAGAATATGCTTGTTCTCTCCGGTTATATGTCTCTTCTCCATAAGGCAGGAAACGGGCTCATATCCTGCGTCAAGGGCGCGCTCTATCACCTTGGGGCTTTCCGCCACAAACAAACCCTTTTCGGGAAATTCCTTGTTGTAGAGCTGAGCCTCCGTAAGCCTTGCATATATGTCAAGCTCAGGGGCACTAAAATCTGTTATTTCAATAATATTGTTCATACTGTTCTCCGAAAGTTTTGATATGTATATTGTAGCTTTATATGCTATCGGTGTCAAACCCTTAAAGACGAAAGGGAAAGAAAATCCTCCTGCCTGCTCCACAAAAAAGACCCGAAGCCTTTGCTTCAGGTCCCGGTATTTTCTTATTTAACAAGGCCGTAGTTTCTTTTTCTGCCCGAATACCACTCAAAGGCCTCTTCAAGATCCTCTGCGGTGAAGTCGGGAAACATCTTATCTGAAAAGTAAAGCTCCGAGTAAGATGACTGGTACAGAAGGAAATTGGAGAGCCTTTTTTCTCCGCCTGTACGGATGATGAGGTCCGGCTCAACGGGGACGCTGAGCATAGAAAGAAACTCCTCTTCGGTTACGGCTCTGCCCTCTGTGACAGCTCTGTTGACCGCCTCAATTATTTCATTTCTGCCGCCGTAGGCAATCAGAACGTAAAGCACTCTTCCCGTATCACGATAGACACTCAAAGCGTCCTCGGTGCGCTTCATGTGGGCTCTGATTTCCTCAGGAAGCAATTCTTTGCTTCCAACGTAGGAGATGCTTATCTGCTTCTTGGAAAAAACCGAAACAAAGTAGTCGAACACCTTGCCGATTAGGCTCAGGATATGCTCGAGCTCCGCCTTGTCACGCTTGAGATTTTCTGTGGAAAGGGCATAGCATGTGGCGGTTTTCACACCTCTGTCGTATGCATAAGCAAGAAGACGCATCATATTCTCTATGCCTTTTGTATGGCCTTCGGTACGTCTGAGGTTGTGGCTTTTCGCCCATCTGCCGTTGCCGTCCATTATTATTCCTAAGTTTTCGGGTAAAATCAAAGTTTTGTTATCCATAAGAACTTCCAAATTATATCAGCAGAACTGCTCCGCCTATAATGCAGGTTATCAGTCCTGAAATCAGATTTACCATTACGTTGTCGATGTAGGTTTTGCCCTTGATAACCTTGGTGCTCAGGTCACAGTGCTCCTTCTGCTCGGTCTTCACTCCGCATTTCTCACACTGATAGAGAACCTGCACCCAAGAGCCCAGCACAGAGTCTATCAAAGCGCCCGTAAAGGCTATAAGAGACAGAATCAGATACTGTTTTATGTTTGTTGAGCCGAACATCAAAGGCAAGAGAAGAATTGCAAATGCGCCAAAGAAAGCACAGAATGTACCAAGAAGAGACACTCCGCCGCTCAAGCCCTTCTCAACGGGCCTCAGGGTGATAATGTCTATATTCCGTTTCTTGGTAAGGCTTCCGATATCCGATGCCAGGGAGTCCGAGAACTGCTCTGCCAGGGCAACAAAAAACAAAGAGTAAAACAGCTTTATATCAAACAGGTAATAAAGAATCATCAGAGCTAAAGCCCAAAGTCCCACACCGGTTATCTGCCAGCCGTTTCTTCCGCTTTTCTTTTTTGTGACCTCTTTTCCTCTTCGTGCTTTGGAAATCTTTGAGGTTATTGAAACAACGATAAAAATAATTACCGTATAAATCACATCAACGTAGCTTCTGGCAAAAAGCGCCAAGGAAAAGATGAACACCATTGACACAATACCGCCTGAAACGGACAGAAGTCTGAATCGGATGGCGGGTAATGCAATAAGAGGTGTTAAAATCAGAACTATCTGAAGCATAGGAGTCACCATACCGAAATGATACAGCAACATATATCCGTACACAGAGAATTCAATCAGTAAGTTGTCGCAGCCCTTTAATCCGTAGAACTCGGTTATGAGGGTAAGCGCCGCAACGGAAAGAATAAAGCCCGCTCCCAGATTCATATTGAAAATCAGGGAAAACACGGTTACGGTAAGAGCAGAAACGCAAAAGACCGTAAGGGAGCCTATCAGCGACCTGTTCGGCATAATGCTCACATTATAGCGCTTGAGAAGCTTTGCCATAATGGGCGCAAAGCCGTCTCCCAGCGCAAGACAGAAGTATGTAATTCCTGCGTAGAGGTACATCTCCTCGCCTATAAGGAAGGTAATCAGGGCAACAATGAAGGTGGAAAGCCCGAAGTAAAAAAGCCCGTAGCTTTTATCTGCGTCGCTTCTGCTGTATGTATCCAACATATTTCCGAAGGTCACAAAGGCAAGTGCGACTACGCCCACTCCATTGAGTATCACCCAATGTATACTGCAGCCAAAGAAGGTTTGCATAATAACCCATACGAAGGCCGAAACGATATGCGTCAGCTTTCGGCATATTTCTTTGTCTAACTTTGTTTTTTTCTCAAGAACCGTGCCGAGATACATTATACCGCAAGTATACAAAGTAAATACTATGTATCCGATGGTCAGAAAAAGAGCTCTATTCATATAGTTCTCCACTAAATACAGAATTACTTGAAGATTACCGGATGACCGAGTATCTCTTCTTTGTATTTTTTGATTTTTTTAAGTCTCATAAAGGGAAAGTGACGCCACAAACCCTGCATACGTGCATAGAGAGAGTAGTTCATTCTGTTGCGTTTTACGTAGCAGAGCATCTCCCCGCTTATGTAACTGTCCAGTCCCATTTTTGTATATTTCAGGTTGCTTGTCCTGTTTGAAAACTTTAAAAGCTCAACGGCTGACAAATCGATGGTGCCGTCGTAAAGCTCGTTTGGCAAAATAGTCTGAAGGGCGTACAGATACTCTGCGCTGTGATTCTTGAGATTTCTCTTGAAGGTTCTCATACAGCTTCCGTTTTCTCTGCACCATCCGCAATTGTAGGAGCAGGCATTGTTAATGAGAAGTATTACCTTTTTCCCCTTTTGCTTTATGTGTCTGAACAGCTCGTTATTGCGTATGCAGGAACTGCCTATAACGTAATAATCGTAATCGCGCTGTCGGTTGACCTTGTCGAAGTCCTCTATGCTGCGTATTCCGTTGTTGTAGCTGTAAACCTTTTTCTTTTCGGGAAAACAGCGGACAACATCCTCATAAAGGTTATCAAGGAAACAAACCGAATCTATATCTATTCCCTGCTCGGAAAGCTTCTGCGCCGTTTTAGCCACATCCTCTCCCGTCAGGACATAGGAATTGAAAAGAAGCTCAAGCTCAATGCCGTTTTTCTTTATCAGGCGAAGCATCTCCCAGAACATTGCTTTCTTCTTCGGTACGGAGAAGGCATCACTTACCTTTCGTCTGGTATGATGCTGTAATCCCAAAGGCACCGAAAAGAACACCGAGCCGATATATGGCTTGTACTGCTCAAGGAAATTTTTAAATTCATCATAGTCTGTATAAAGAGTCAATCCAATATTGAATCTAAGGTTTGCGCTGTCCATCCTTTACCTCTTCTATACAAACTTTTCCGCAATTTCGTTCTCTATTTTGCCGTCGCTTACAGACATACAGCGGATTATTGTCCTTCTCAAGGAAGGATTCAGCTCCTCAAAGGGAGTGGCATTTGCTCGGATTTCATCCACCTTGCTTTTAATGTAGGGATAAATATTTCTGAAGCAATAGCAGGAGAAGGACGGAGGTGTTGTGAGGCCTCCTTCAGCAATTGCACAGTCAGCGCAGCCTCCTGCACATTCTGCGAAAAACTCACAGCTTTCTTTGCATTTTGAACGTCTTTCTATGGAGCCCTTCACAAGCTCAGTAAAGCCCTTGCTTTCCAGAAGCTCACCGTATGACTCGATCTCAGCAATATTGCCGAAGGGATATTGGGACATACTGTCCCTTGCGCAGTTATAAATATCACCGCCGGGCCATATCGAGAGATACTTTCCGTGACAGGATGCGTTGTTACAGATACGGAAATAATTGCCCAGAGCCATTGCGACATAGGTTTCAATCAGACGGACGCTTATTCCGCTTTTATCGGTAAACCAATAGTCCACCAGAGCCTTGTACTTTTCTGTAAATGCCTCTGCCGAAAGAGGAGCAAGGTCCTTGGCTGAGCCTTCCATAAATAAGAATGAAAACTCAACGGGAATATTATTTGAGGCAAAGTACTTGTAGTTTTCAACCAGATCATAATCATTGTCGGCAACTACCGCAAGGCAGGAAACGCCCATGCCCTTCTTTTTCATCAGGTTCATTGCGTGGAGGACTTTATCAGTCATTTGTCTGTATTTTTCGTTATTTGTTCCGTCAAAGGAAATACCCACTTTGAACTGATGCTTTTTGAAAAAATCAATCCACTCTTCGCTGATAAGGGTACCGTTTGTCTGGAGGGAATTAGTAAAGGTCAATCCGTTTCCCTGATGTGCCTTTACCCTTTCTTCAATCTCCATAATCTTGCGGAAATATTCGATACCGCAGCTCAAAGGCTCACCGCCGTGCCACACTACGGATATCTCTCTGAAGGGAACTGAAAGAATCTTAAAAAGCTTCTCAACAGACTCTAAATCCAGATATTCTTTTGTGAATTTTTTATCTCCGTTGTAGCAATACTTACAGCGCAGATTACAGTTATTCGTTGTCTTAACAATAACATTTATTTTATCCATAACAGTTAACCCTCTTTTTCAGGTAACTTCTTAAAGTGCTCTTTCCAGTTTTTTACAGTTTCTTTTACAATCCTGAAGCGAGGATCCTTGCCCGCAATCTTATCCTGAATAACGCTGTTGAGGGAATGTGTGATAATCCTGTAAAGTATGCGCCACTCTACGCTTTGGTCGTGAATGGAATTAAGAGCATCAAAGACTTGAGTGTTAATTGAGTTGTTGATGTCAAAAACCTCAATATAGTGCTTGTCAAAGTAATCAGAGAAGGTGCGGCACTCTTTATCCCTAAAGGAATTGAATGCTCCCTTTTTCAGATCATCCTCATAGTCACAAACCATATCTATAAAAAAGGTCCATTTGAGGATTGCCTTTAAGAGCTCAAGGTATCTTTCCGAAACGGGCCTTTTTGATAAAGAAAGGAACATCTTCACCGAAACATCCGCATAAAAATCAAAAAGAGACATAGGGTCTCTTTTCTCATCCTGCAGCCGATTGAGTTCATCAAATCCGCTGCTCAATATATTTTGTGCATCAGGATTTTCCCTTGCCACCTTTGAAACTGCTTTACCAAAGAGCATCTGAGCCGCAAGAGCCTTTAGGCTATCTCCGTCTGTTTTGTCGTCCCTCACCTTTTCGCCGATGGCTATGTATGAGATATCGACAAACATCTTGCCCACCTCATCATCACGAAAATACTCAAGGTTCTTTTTACCGAATTTTTCGCAATGCAAATGAGGCGGCCGAGGAAGACCTGTCGCCAAAGTGTAAATTATGGAATAAATCGCACCATCAAAAGTAGTCAGATACCGAGATATCTGACCACCTGACAATCTGAAACAATAACAAAGTCTACAATAATAGCTGTTAAATATCATCCTTTCTCGTACCGAGAGTCCGGACTCGAAAGGCCTGAAATACCCGTGCATTTACTGTTAGCAGCAACAGCTGTCGGAGTAATCTCCGTAGTAACCGTCAACGTGATAGTCGTGCTGACCCTCGTTAACAGTCTGCTCGCGGTACATCTCAAGAAGATCTGTCTTCTTTACGTCTGTTTTCTTTGTTTCGGCCGCATTGTTAGCAAATTTCTTGTTGTTCATGTCGAATCTCCTTCATTTTTAGTATTCTTTTGAATAATTGTATTAAGCAGTTCAACTGCTGAATCCAGTTTTTGAAAAATCTTCCGACCTTCATCGTCCAAAGATTTCTTTGTCACCTGATGAGCACTGCGCTTTGAAAGCTCCGTAAACCATTTAAGGGAGACAAGCTGTGCGAAGAATTCAACAGGTGTAATTGCCTTCAGAAGCTCATCGTGTTGCCCCTTTAAGTACTTCTGCGCAAACTGCAAATCAAGAGACAGCAGACTTTTGTAACTATCTGTCTGAGACAGCACAACGTGGGCACATTCGTGAAGCAATACCGCAATAAACTCTGTGGAGCCTGATTTGTAAATCAAATCAGAGAGCAGGTGGATCTCCCCTCTGTCAAGCATATACGCCCACCCTTTTCTGAAAGGATGAACCTTGACCTTTACCGGAGAAATGACCTTTCTTTCCGAAAGCTGTGAAAAAAAGCGACGGGCGTTAGAGCACCTTAATATCCGCAATCTGTTGATTTTCGGCAGAAGATATTTTTCGCACGCCCCATAGAAAGCCTCATCATTTGTGAGTCGGACACTGTCAAGCCACTCGGTCTGACAGTTGATCATGTCAATATATGCATTCAGATCTTTGATATCGAGCTGCAAAACCAACATGACCTCCGTTATCAATTTTTATATTATAGTATTTATTTCTGAGTTTCACATACCATAATATTAAGTATATATATGCACATTATAACATAATTCTACCTTTAGTCAATAATTTTTGTGGGTCATACTGTCTTTTTCTGTCAAAATTATGGCTCTTGTGTCAAAATCAGCACCCAAAAGAAGTTACCCCTCAAAAACCACTGCTTTTTGTATCAAACCATCTGAAAAGTAGCACACCGAAGAAAGCAAAACCGAGCCCTCATTTTATCGATTCGAAACCGACACCGCTCTCCCCCTTTACCTGCAAAACACAAAACTTCCTGTTTTTTCGCAAAAAAGCGTTGCACTCAAGGAGTGTAAGAATACTCCTTCAAACTGCAACGCTTGTTTTTTATATTGCTATCATTTTATTTGTTATGATATAATCAACTCGATAAACTTGAATTTATCTGAGTGTTTGCAACGAAGTTAAGCCTCCCTCTGATGAGGGAGGTGGGAAAAATCTTTGATTTTTG
>JAZSME010000096.1:0-2669 GCA_045535715.1 Ruminococcus sp.
ACCTATAAAGACTCAGCCGGCAATGAACATACCATTTATACCGACCTTGTTTACGCTGATAAGGCGTAATCCATACCCCGATCATGGTGATATTTTAACTTATCTTACAAAAAACAGGTGTTCCCGTTATATAGACTTAACAAAAAAATTTTACTTTTGAAAAACTCTTTACTTTTTAAAAATTAGGTGATATACTAACTTTATCTAAATGTAATAGTTTATATTGCGATACTTATAAAATTTAGGAGGAGATTCTTATGAAAAAAGTTCTTTCATGTCTTGTTGCTCTGGCTCTTGTTATTTGCGGTCTTGTTTCTGTTTCCGCTGAAGTAAGCCCCACAGCATCCATCATAGACAAAATCATTATCGTTGATACAGTTCCCTGTCCTCCCGAGGGCGGAGACTCCACACCTTCAATCGACAACTCCGGTAAGGTTGAAGTAACAGGTGACGAAGAGGTTACTCTTACAGCTACACCTAAAGACGGCTACAAGTTCGATCACTGGGAGTTCGTTTTCGGTACTTACGAAATCGTTTCCGGTGACCTCAACTCCCCTGTTCTCGTAATCAGACCCACAGGCGATGACAACATCCGTGCAAACGCATACTTCGTAAAGGACGGCGAGGAGCCCTCTGAGCCTTCCACCGATCCCGTTACACCTCCCGATGACGGTTCTGAGTCACCCACAACAGGTGATCCCCTCTTCACATTTGCAGTTGCAGGTTCTGTTGTTCTTCTCTTCGCTGTTGCAACAGTTGTTCTGAGAAAGAAGTTCACAGTTTAATTACTGAATGATCAAAAGCTCCGTGAAAACGGAGCTTTTTTATTTTACTTATTTATTCTTTATATGTTGTTTTCTTCCATTTTAATTGACAGAACGTGCGCTATTTTATATAATTATATTCGTATAGGTATTTCTGAGAAAAGAGGTGTCTCAAAATGCATAAAATAAAAAAACTCAGAACACCGCAAATCTTATCTTTAATTATGGCTTTGATAATTACCATCTCCGCTCTTTGCGCCTGCGGTAAAAAGGACTTCGGGGGAATGAAAGAGGAAGACTACAACAAAGTCACAAATCCTGTTTCAACTGTTCCGGTTTCCACTTCAGGATCCACAGAGCCTCAGACAGAGCCTCTGCCTGAAAATCCTATCAACTTCAAAGAACTTCGTGCTCTGAATAAGGATCTGTACGCCTGGATTGAAATTCCGAATACTGTAATCTACTACCCCGTTGCCCAGAGTTCCAGAGAGGATGACAACTTCTATCTTCACCACAACTACCTCGGCAACTACGAATTTGCGGGCACAATATACTCCCAGCGTCACAACACAAAGTATTTCATCGAAAGAGTTACCATCCTTTATGGTCACAATATGCTCAACGGCTCCATGTTTGCCGAGCTACACAAGTTCTCCGACAAGGAATTTTTCGACAACAACGAGTATATTTACATTTACATAAAAGGACACATACTCACCTATCGCATATTCTTTGCAGGCGAGTATGACAACAGACACATCCTCAATTCTTTTGATTTCACAGATGACGAGGTTTATGAGACCTATCTCTACGACGCACTCCATCCCCACTACTCGAACACTCTCGTGAGAGAGGGTGTGGAGCTTGATATCGATGATAAGATTCTCATCCTCAGCACCTGCACAGACTATAATTCCAGCCTTCGCTTCTTAGTACAGGGGGTATTGATTGATGACCAGCCGACAAAATGATAACTCCATGAGCATAGCCGAGGAGCTTATCTCTGAACTCAGAAAATCCGATAATATAAACGAAAATATAAAAACCGCCGGCAAGGTGACAGAACCTACGAAAGAGGAGAAGTCCGCACCCGAACAGAGCGACAAAAAGGAAGCTCTCCTCCCCGAAGAGGAAAAAGAGGTCATTTCCGCCTCAGAGATTGCTCCCGCTTCAGAAACAAACTCTGACGGTAAGGAAAATACCCCTGAAGCAAGCCCCCAGTCCGATCTCCTTTCCGAGTCCGTAATTCTCATTGAAAACGACGAGGTCAAAGAGGACGACACCGACTCCTTTGTTGTCCCTGCTACTCAGTTCAGGGATACCGAGACTCTTCCCGTCAAAAAGGAGCAACCCGCTGAAAAGGCTCAGAGCTCCGAAAAAAAGCCGAAGAAAGTATCACAGCGCAAAAAAGAAGCTCCCGTCATAGAAGAAGCTTCCGTTCCTGCGCCTATTGTTGACCACGTTTTGCCTCCTACCTTCGAGGAGAAAAGAGACGGCGCTTTAAAAACAAAGATCATGTCACCTGATCACGACGATGCAGATGACTTTATTTTCACTAAATATAAGCCCACATCTTCTCATTCACATCACAAAAGGGAGTCTTCCAAAGAGAAGAATAAAAAGAAAAATAATAAGGAGCCTTTCAGCAAAAAGCCTTTCTGGAAAAAGCTTCTGATTATCCTTGGCTGGGTACTTGGTGCACTGCTTATCATTCTGATCGGTCTTGTGATTGCTTTCTTTGTTTCAAGCTGTATCGGCAAGAATCAGCTCACCGACTACAAAAACGCAAACATTGTTCCCCCCGTTATTGAAGGTGTCAGTATTTCATCCTCAAATTCCGGTAAGACTCAGGAATACAACGGTGTGACCTATACCCTCAACGAAAATATAACATCTATCCTCTGC
>JAZSME010000014.1:0-12155 GCA_045535715.1 Ruminococcus sp.
GACATGGCTACGATCCGACTTTATTTGTAGGGACGGTTCACGAATCACCCGTTACCATTCCTCCGGAAGTTTTTCGGTGAGAAGGGCTATTTAATTTAGAATGTGTCCTCTGTTATTTGTAGGGGTTGGCGCCCTCGACAACCCAAAATAGCACCTTTTCTCCCAATGATTTTTTGAAGAGGATGGCTCGTGAATTCAGGATGAATCCTGCCTATATGAGTTGTCCTCCCACGAAAAGCCATCAGGAGGAAAGGTAACGGGTTGTCGCCCTCGCCAACCCCTACGATTTAACATCATACGTTTTTCCATTTTAGATCAAGCGTTTAGTTTCCATTTGCAATTTTAGGTAGGTTATTTCATTCCTACCCGTAGGGGCGGTCATCGGCCGCCCGTCACTTTTCCTCTCGATGATTTTCGGGGTAAGAAGGCATCGCCCCTACGGGTAGAAAAAGCCTTCCCCTCGAGGAAATTCCCCTGTCAGGGGAAATGTCGGCAAAGCCGACAAAAGGGTTGCCGTTCCTGCAAGGAAAAGGTGCTGAGCGAAAGCGAAGCGGATGAGGTGAAAATGAGTAATACTCAATGGTTTGTGAAGGTACACCGAGGTGTCTTGCACCTCATCAGTCACCTGCGGTGACAGCTTCTTTTGAGGAAAGTTAATTGTCGGGCGGCCAATGACCGCCCCTACAAATAAGAAAAGGATTCATCCTGCCTATATGAGTTGTCTTCCCACGAAAAGCCATCAGGAGGAAAGGTAACGGGCTACGGTGGGCGCCAACCCCTACGATTTAACATCATACGTTTTTCCATTTTAGATCAAGCGTTTAGTTTCCATTTGTAATTTTAGGTAGGTTATTTCATTCCTACCCGTAGAGGCGGTCATCGGCCGCCCGAAATTTTCCCCCCGATGATTGTCGGGGTAAGAGGGCATCGCCTATACAAATAACAAAGGATTCATCCTGCCTATATGAATTGTCCTCCCACGAAAAGCCATCAGGAGGAAAGGTAACGGGTTGTCGTGGGCGCCAACCCCTACGATTTACATCATACGTTTTTCCATTTTAGATCAAGCGTTTAGTTTCCATTTGCAATTTTAGGTAGGTTATTTCATTCCTACCCGTAGGGGCGGTCATCGGCCGCCCAATATTTTCCCCCCGATGATTTTCGGGATAAGAAGTCATCGCCCCTACGAAAAAGAAAAACGCCCCTCCTTGTGGGAGGGGCGAAAAAGCATAAGAATTAAAATTAATTAATCTTGTATTTTATTTAAGTAGACTCACAAAGGAGCTACAAATTAGCCGTTAACCTTCTTGCGAAGAACAACTACTGCGAGAGCTGCCATGGAGAGAACTGCCATTACAACATAGATGTATGCTGCTGCGCCAGTCTCGGGAGCATCTGCATCGCTGCCACCGGTTGTACCCTCAGTGGATGTTGCACCCTGTGTGGGAGCAGGTGTAGACTCTGTGGGAGCTACTGAAGGAGCTGTGGAAGGCTCTGTGGGAGCTACTGAAGGCTGTGTGGGAGCTGTAGAAGGAGCTGTGGAAGGCTGTGTGGGAGCTGTGGAAGGAGCTGTAGAAGGCTGTGTGGGAGCTGTGGAAGGAGCTGTGGAAGGCTGTGTGGGAGCTGTGGAAGGCTCTGTGGGAGCTGTGGAAGGCTCTGTGGGAACTGTGTTGCCAGTGATGTACTGGTCAATTACGATACCCTCAGTTGTAACAGCCTGACCGTTTGTGAAGTAAGACTCTTCGCCGCCCTTGATTGTCATCTCTTCGATAACGAGGTCGATTAAGGACTCACCCTCACCTACAACCTTGAATGTAAGCTTGAGGAGGTTAGCCTCTTCCTTGAAGTTGTAACCAGCAACCTTGGAAGCGTTGAACTTAACTACGCCTGTCTCGCCAGCGTTGAAGATAACACCGTCGAGGTTGGGGCATGCGATAGGACCTTCAACTTCCCAATCCTCTACATCGGGATCCTCAGACTCATATCTTACGAGCTCGAGCTTTGTAGCGTCATAGGAAACGATAGCCTGGATGTTCTCGAAGAGACGAGCTGCTGTGAGGTCAACATAGTATGTGATCTCGTCGCCAACTGTTACTTCGTAAACGTCGCCGTCGTTGAGAGAAACTGTGTTCTTGTCAGCGGGAGCTGTGGAAGGCTCTGTGGGAGCTGTGGAAGGCTCTGTGGGAGCTGTGGAAGGCTCGGAGGGCTGCTCAGGAGCGTTGATAGCCTCTGTTACTGTGATGCCGTCAGTGATAACCTGTGCGCCATCTGTGAAGTAGGACTCTTCGCCACCCTTGATTGTCATCTCTTCGATAACGAGATCGATCTCGGATGTACCCTCAGCGATAACTGTGAACTCGAGTGTTACGAGGTTCTTGTCTTCCTTGAAGTTGTAACCTGCAACCTTGGAAGCATTGAACTTAACCTGATTCTCAACGCCTGCGTTGTAGATAACGCCGTCGAGGTTGGGGCAAGCCTTGGGGCCTTCAACTTCCCAATCCTCTACATCGGGATCCTCAGACTCATATCTTGTGAGCTGAAGCTTTGTAGCGTCGTAGGAAACGATAGCCTGGATGTTGTCGAAGAGACGAGCAGCTGTGAGATCAACTGTGTAAGTGATCTTGTCGCCAACTGCAACCTCTGTCTCAGCACCGTTGAGAACTACAGCTGTCTTGTCAGAAACTACGGGAGCATCTGTGGGAGCATCTGTGGGTGCTGCTGTGGGAGCATCTGTGGGTGCTGCTGTAGGTGCATCTGTGGGTGCTGCTGTGGGAGCATCTGTAGGTGCATCTGTGGGAACTACAACAGGAGCATACTCGTAGCTCTGGCAGGGCTTTGTAGCTGTTGCCTCATCGTATGTCATGTAGTATACGAAGCCGTCCTTGATGTCAGTAACATCCTCGGACTGGTCACGGCCGTAGCCGCCTTCACCGGAGAATACGATACCTGTGATATTAGCAGGAACTTCCATCTTGTAGATGTCGTATACGCCGTCGCCGCTCTTGCCAACGATCTCTGTCATTGCTGCGCCGGGCCACTCAGCGTTCTCGTAGCCGCCATCGTTCCAGCAGTAGAGAGAAACCTCAGGCCACAGCCAGTTGTTCTCGAAGTAGATTGTGAGTGTGTCACCTGCTACGGGAGCATCTGTGGGTGTGTCAACGGGAGCGTCTGTGGGTGTGTCAACAGGAGCATCTGTAGCCCCTGTAACAGTAACGAGAGCTTTTGAGCCGTCGAAGCCAACTGTTACTGTAGAACCATCAGCATCAACAGTTACAGAAGCGTTAGCGCCACCGTACATTGCGTCGCCTGTGAGGTTGAAGTCGCCGTTATCCCAAGCACCGCCTGTGGTAACTTTGAACTCGTATGTACCAGCTGCAACGTTGGTAAATACCTTCTCATAGACGTCCTTGTCAGCATTGTAGGTCATCTGATTGTTTGTGTCTGCGGGATCCCAGTTGGAACCGCAAAGCTCAGGAGCACCAGCAACTACGTGGAACTCGTCTGCGTTCATAGCAGAAGTAGAAACCAGAGCAACTGTTGCCATTGCCATAACCAGCATTGCAACAAGAACAAGGCTGATTATCTTCTTTGTTTTGGACATAATTTTTCCTCCTTTTAATTTTATGCTTTTTTAAGCAACTACCATTATAAAGTATGAAATGCAAAAAATCAAGCCTTTTGCATCTAAATCTTTTAGAAATTTGGTATTTTTTTATTCAAGTGGCTAATTTTTGCACAAATGTAACTTTTATGGACTTATTATTGTCTTATATGGCATAATTCTTACAAGTTATGTCAGCTTTTGTAATCTATTTTCACCGCACAATCATCTCAGAAAAAACAAAAATGCAGGCGGAAAACCATAATTTCCCGCCTGCTGTAAACTCTGATGCTGTTTTTGTGGAATTTTCCCGATTACGATCAGGCTTTCTTTGCCTTTTTCTCGTTCTTTGCGCGGATCTTCTCTCTTCTGCGCTTTGATTTTTCGTACTGATTCGGGAAGTCCGTAATAATTTTCTCTGCAGGCTTCTCCATCATCTCAGGATGTGCGAGAAGCTCCTTGAAGCGTCTGAATGCCTGAGCAAAATACACACCCGATGCGATTCTCTCGTCCATTACAAGTCCTACGGGGATAGTTCTCTCAAGAACGATCTCTCCGTCACGCTTCTTTGCCACCTCTCTGTAATTACCCATAGTCATGGCAATACTTGTGGTACCGAACTCGTAAACGTGGTGATAGATGTGGTTTGTTCGGATACTTGCAAGGTTGGAGATAAGAAGGGACTCGTGGAAGGGGCTCATATCAATGACCGCTCTGGGAAGTATTCCCAGCTTGTCCATAAGCTTCAGAACACCCACGCCGATTCCCATTATTCCGGGGATCTTCACCAGGAAATTGATAATGCCGTCGGTGGGATTATGGTCACCCGCCTTGCGATTCTCGTTTACGTACTCGTCGATCTTCTCCTGAACGGTAAAGACGGTGTCCTCCAAGTCGAAGTACATCTTGCTCATGGTCTCATCGTTGATGTCTCCTGATTTGAGCACTACCATTGAAACAGAAATCTCATTTCGTGAGTATATCTTCTTATTAACAACAAATCGGTTGAGGGCAGGGAACTCACAAAGGGTCTGGACATAAGCAGCAATGACAAGACCCATGTGGCTGAGCTTGATGCCTTCCTTCTTCTTCTTGTTAAGGTAGTGGCGAATGGGCTCCAGGGGAATATCCAGAGTAATCATATTCATAGAATCGGTACGCTTGCACATAATATGGGGCACGATTGCGTACATGGGCATAACCTTTTTTGTTCTCTTTCCGTCTGCTCTCATAAAGCACCTCTGTTCGTTAATATTCTGTTCATACTCACTAATAATACAATAAATCCTGCCTTTGTGTCAAGTTTTTACAAAAAGCGGAAAGTTTCCGCAGGAAACGACAGCCCGGAGAAAAAGAAAAAAGACCCTGCTTTTTTCGCAGAATCTTTTAAAGGTATGTTAATATTTTTCCGGTAATCAGAAAAAAAGATTATTCCGTATCCCTCTCTAAGGCTCTTTTTGAATACACGCAGCCGCAGAAATTCTGTCGGTAGAGAGAATGCTCCTTTGAAAGCTCAATGGAGCGCTTGTAGCCCTCTTTTTTCTTGAAATCCGAAGGAAGATAGGGAGTTTTGTAAATACCTCCCAGCTCCTCGCCGATGGCGTTAATAGCGAAAGCGTCCTTGAGAGGGCTCAGCGTCAAAGTGGTGGCAAAGTAGTCAAAGCCCAGCTCCTTCGAAAGCCTTGCGGTGTAATCAAGGCGGAGTCTGTAACAGCGGCGGCAACGTTCTCCCCTCTCGGGAGCGTCCTCGAGCCCCTTTGCCATAGCGTAAAAAATCTCGGGCTCGTACTTTCCTTCTATCAGGTCTATGGGATTTTTAGCGGAAAGCTCGCCGATAAACCTCTTCTGCTCGGAAAGTCGCAGCTTGTATTCTTCTTCAGAAGAAATATTCGGATTGTAATAAACCACCGTAATCTTAAAAAACTCTGACAAATACTCAAGAACATAACTTGAGCAAGGTGCGCAGCAGCTATGTAAAAGCAAAGTGGGAGTTTGCCCCTCTGCTCTGTTTTTTTCAATGAGTATATCCAGTTCTTTCTGAAAATTTCTCTTCATTTTCACTCACGCTTTACATAGAAAGTATTTCACTCAGAAGCTCCTGAGCAGTGCTGACCATTTTTGTTGCACCTGCATTTTCCAGCTCCTCGGGCTTTCGGAATCCCCACAGCACGCAGACAAGGTCCATTCCTGCATTTTCTGCGGTTTTCACGTCAACCTCGCTGTCTCCCACATAAACGCAGTCCGAAACCTCAACCTTAAGCTCCCTGACCAGAGAGAGAAGAGCCTGAGGGTCAGGCTTTCTGGGGATACCCTCACGCTGTCCGTAAACTGATGAGAATTTGTGACAGGGGAAGGATTTTTTTAGGATCGCCCCCACAAACTCCTGAGCTTTATTGGTGAGCACCGCGGTTTCAATGCCTTTTTCCGAGAGGCTTTTTAGCAGCTGGGGTACTCCCTCGTAAGGGCGGGTCTTGTCGTTGCTGTGAAGGCGGTATTCCCTGTCAAAAACCTCCCGTACCTTCAGATAAAGTTCGTCGTCCCTTCCTCTTTCCCTCATTGAGGTGCGGATAAGGTTTTCCATTCCGTTTCCAACAAAGGAATAATAGTCCTTGAGAGAGTTTTCAGGGAGAGAAAAGGCTCTGAGCGCCGTATTGACGCAGTCTCCAAGGTCATAAATGGAATCCACAAGGGTTCCGTCAAGATCAAAAATTACAAGTTTCTTCAAATTTTCTGCTCCAATCTGAAAATCAGAATCCCTTTTCCTGCTCAAGAAGAACAGCTCGGCAGGGCGCCGCTTCTGCGTCTGAAACCTTGAGAGGGAACGCACAGAGAGTATATTCTCCGTCTCGGATACCATGAAGGTCAAGCCCCTCAAGCACCGCAACCTCTTGTCTTGCAAGCTCCATGTGGACTCTCATCTCGTCAAAGGCTGTGCTGATTGACAAGCCGTCGGTGCCGATAAGCACAACGTCGCTGTCAGCAATTACCACCGCCGCACTCAGAGACAGATAAGCCTCGCCCTCACCATGGAGAATAAGTCTTTTTCTGCAGTAGGGCAGAAGCTTTTCCATATCCTCCCCTGTGAGGATGCCCTTGATGGTGACTACCGTACATTTTCCGTAGAAGGCGGAGAGTCGCATATCCCCGATTTTCTTGCCGTCGGGGTCAAAGTGGAAGGGCGCATCAATGTGGGTGCCTGTGTGATTGCACATAGAAACGCAGGAGAGATTATAGTTATCCCCTGAATCCGTAGTTTTTATGTAAGAGAGAGTGGGTTTCGGATCTCCCTCATAAACCTTAGCGGTCAGAATATCGCTTGAAATATCGTAAAGAAGCATATTTATTCCCCCTTTTCTCACATTATAGCAGAATTTTTAGAAACGGCAAGGTTTTTGAAGGTATGTTTTTCTCTGTTTCGGGGGAGTCTCCTTCCCTCTGCCACTTTCTGACGCACCGCAAGCTCCTCTTCCTTTCACCAAACCGGACGCACCAAAGATCCTGAGAAGAAAAGCACAGGCAAAACCCCATAAAAAGGGAAAACACAACCACATCAAGCGGATGCAGAAACACTCAGAGAAACACCTGCGGAAATATTTACAGAAACACTCAGAGAAACAAAAAAGAGGCTGACCTTTTCGGGTCAGCCTCATACTGATTATTCAGTTTTTGTTAATGCAATCCTATTCTTCGGATCAGCCGGGATATGTGATATCGATTGTGTATGCCTCTGTGTCGAAAGCGAAGACATACTTGCCTGCAGCCTTAGTTGTGATAGTTGCATCTTCTGCACTACGGCTACATGTGACGCCGGTAACACTATCCGTAATGGTAACTGTGTTTGAAGTATCGTCTTTCAGACCTCTCCACTCCATAGCACCTTCATTACTGTAAGTGATAACCTTGAACTTATAGGATTTATTTGCAGCTAAGTCCATTTCAACATAGCAAACTGTGTCGCCTTCTGCCTTGAAATAGAATTCAGTTGCGGAAGTGCTCCAGCTGTTGAATTCACCGGGAAGGAATACATTTGCGCCTAACTTGCTGGGAGCAGGAACATCATCAAAAGATGCATACCATGCGCCGGACTTAACATCAAATACCTTACCGTTTTCAAATGTAAGGTTAGCTGTCTGATCAGCACCGCTGGGCTTGTTGTTGTTGAAGATTACGTTGGGATACTCAGTATCAAATGTACATGAATATACATCGAAACCGTTAACCTGATCGCCGGTCTTAGTCATTGCTGTTCCGGGCCACTCTGCGGGTTTGCTGTCGTTTTCGTCCCAAACATAAACTGCAACTGAATCCCAGTTAGCGGAGTTTACACAGTAAACTGTGTAGCCCTCATCCTCGGGCTCAGACTCTGCGGGAGTGGACTCTGCGGGAGTGGACTCTGCGGGAGTGGACTCTGCGGGAGTAGACTCTGCAGGTGTGGACTCTGTGGGAGTCTCGGAGGGTACGATTTCCTCAGTCTTGACATTATCAAGTGTCCACTTACCGTCAGCAGTACCGTTGCCTACTACATAGAAGCCGATATTGTTCTTGAGCATGGAGTTGGGAATGTTATCTGTACGATCGTTATTTAAACCACCGTCAGAGAACTTGATGAAATCAATGTCTGCGGGAACTTCGTAGGAGTAGATGTTGCCGTCAGCTCCTGCTTCAACTAAAGTCATCTCTTTGCCGTGGTACAAACCAAAGGGAAGATCCTCGGGAGCTCTGTCTTCTTCTCTAAGGCCCTCAGGACCATAGAAGCCGTAGATGTATACTTCTGCCCAGCCAGCCTTGTTTGTAAAGTAAACTGTGATTGTGCCAACCTCGGGCTCGGACTCTGCAGGAGTAGACTCAGACTCTGCGGGTGTGGACTCTGTCTCTGCAGGAGTAGACTCTGTGGGAGTTGTATCCTCATGAACATCCTCCTCGAAGGGAGCTACTGTCCACTTGCCGTAGTCCTCGTTGCCCTCTTCCTCAAGAATACTTACAAGGTAATAGCCGTAGCCGTCACCGAGGAAGTTTTCGTCCTTGATGGATACTGTCTGGAGAGACTTTTCTTTGGTGTCATTGACATCTGTGTAACCGCTGAATACAACACCTTCTACGTTTGCAGGAATATCATACTTGTAGATATCCTGACCGTGACCGTTGGTGCGGTGATAAGTCATCTCAAAGCCGGGCCATTCTGTCTCGAAACCTGCGCCCCAATAGTGAACTCTGGCTGTTTCCCAGAACTTGTTGTTTGTGAAGTAAACTGTGATTTTCTCTACTTCAACAGGAGTAGACTCTGCGGGAGTAGACTCTGCGGGAGTGGACTCTGCGGGAGTGGACTCTGTGGGTGTGGTCTCTGTGGGAAGCTCGCCGCCCATTGTTACATCAACCCTGAGCTTCTGAGCATCGCCGTCAACTACTGTGTAAACCTTGAAGGTATATACACCGCCGGAAGCGATAAGCACACAGTTTCCTGTATCCTCTCTGAAGGTCCAGCCTGTGAAGGTGTCCTCAACTCTTGTGCCATTCATGTTCGCATCGGCCTCGCCGTTGCCGTACCATTTGGATTCAGCTGTGTCATAAATCTTGAAGGGATAGGTTCCTGCTGCCAGCTCAAGTGTGATGCTTGCGGAACCATCTTCGTTCAGGTAGAGAACTTTACCGGGATCCCAGTCAGTCATTTCACCTCTGAGGAAGTATTTAGACTCTGTCTTGGGAGTCTCAGACTCTGCAGGAGTGGACTCTGTCTCATCGGGAGTTGTCTCTGCGGGAGTTGTCTCATCGGAAGTTGTCTCTGCAGGAGTGGACTCTGTGGGAGTTGTATCCTCAGGAACATCCTCCTCGAAGGGAGCTACTGTCCACTTGCCGTAGTCCTCGTTGCCATCTTCCTTGATAGTATCTACGGGGTAGTAACCGTAGCCGTCACCGAGGAAGTTTTCGTCCTTGACGGATACTGTCTGGAGAGACTTATCTTTGGTGTCATTGACATCAGTATAGCCGCTGAATACAACACCTTCTACGTTTGCAGGAACATCATACTTGTAGATATCCTGACCGTAGCCGTTGGTGCGGTGATATGTCATCTCAACGCCGGGCCATTTTGTCTCGAAGCCTGCGCCCCAATAGTGAATTCTTGCTGTTGCCCAGCCTTCGGTGTTTGTGAAGTAAACTGTGATTGTCTCGTCTTCACCGGGAGTAGACTCTACGGGAGTAGACTCTGCAGGTGTGGACTCTGCGGGTGTGGACTCTGTGGGAGTCTCGGAGGGTTCGATTTCCTCAGTCTTGACAGCATCAAGTTTCCACTTGCCGTTAGTACCGTTGCCTTCTAAATAGAAGCCGATATTGTTCTTGAGCATGGAGTTGGGAATGTTATCTGTACGGTTGTTTGTGCCCTTGCTGTCGCCGTCAGAGAACTTGATGAAATCAATGTCTGCGGGAACTTCGTAGGAGTAGATGTCGCCTTCAGCTCCTGCTTCAACAAATGTCATCTTAACGCCGGGGTACTTGCCTAAGGGCAGATCTTCGGGAGCTCTCTCCTCTTCATTAAGACCCTCGGGACCGTAGAAGGCGTAGATATATACATTCTTCCAACCCTTGTTGTTGGTGAAGTAAACTGTGAGTGTGTCACTCTCGGGCTCAGAAGGAGTCACAGAAGGAGTCTCAGAAGGAGTCTCGGAAGGAGTCTCAGAGGGAGTCTCTGTGGGAAGCTCTCCGCCCATTGTTACGTCAACCTTGAGCTTCTGAGCATCACCGTCAACTACTGTGTAAACCTTGAAGGTATATACACCGCCGGAAGCGATGAGCACACAGTTTCCTGTATCCTCTCTGAAGGTCCAGCCTGTGATGGTGTCCTCAAAGCTTGCGCCATTATTGTCTGCGTCGGGAGTGCCGTTGCCGTACCACTTGGATGCAGCAGTGTCATAAATCTTGAAGGGATAAGTTCCTGCTGCCAGCTCAAGTGTGATGCTTGCGGAACCATCTTCATTCAGGTAGAGAACTTTACCGGGATCCCAGTCAGTCATTGTACCTCTGAGGAAGTATGTAGACTCAGTCTTGGGAGTCTCAGAAGGAGTCTCGGAGGGAGTCTCGGAAGGAGTCTCGGAAGGAGTCTCGGAGGGAGTCTCGGAGGGAGTCTCGGAAGGAGTCTCGGAAGGAGTCTCGGAGGGAGTTACTGAGGGAGTCTCGGAGGGAGTCTCGGAGGGAGTCTCAGAAGGAGTTACTGAGGGAGTCTCAGAGGGAGTCTCGGAAGGAGTCTCTGAGGGAGTCTCAGCAGGAACGTAGATAATGTGGTTGATGGGAGAATCAACCTCCATGCCTGCTACCCACTTCTGAATGGTTGTTGCGTCGATAACGTTAACCTTTGTGTCAAAGTTAACATCACCGAGTACCTTTGCAATCTCATCAAGATCGATGAGAGAAGCTGCGTACTTCTGGATTGTGGTAGCGTCCTTTACGTTAACCTTATCGTTGAAATCTGCGTCGCCGATAAGACCGTAAACTTCGCCGTCGATGCCTGCCTCATTCATGCCGGGAGTATCTGCAACCTTGTAGCCGTCGGGAACGGTGTAAGCAGAAACACCTACTGTAAGCATGGAAAGAACCATGAGAACAGTCAGCAAGATGGACAAAAATCTTGTTGTTTTCATTTGGATATCCTCCTTTTTAAATTTCTAGCAAGAACTGCTAACTCACTATGTATTATACAACCATCTCCTGAGAAATTCAACTCATAAACTAAAAATTATGAAAAGTGTATAGTTTTTTTTATTATATTTCAATAAATCGACGAAGAACGTTTTTGTTCCGATAAAACGCTGTCCCAAAACAGAATGTTGCACCGCATCAACAAAACCCCATCACAATGGGCTTTTCCGCCAATCACAAGATTTTTTGCTTCATTTTTTGTAACCAACCAAAGGGATTCGCAATATGATGTAGTGTAAACACGAAAGGAGGAAAAACTGATGTGTAACAACGGCTTTTTCGGCGGCAACTGCTGCTGGATTATCATCCTTCTTGTTATCCTTTTCAGCTGCTGCGGCAACAACGGCAATGATTGCGGCAACAACGGCGGCTGCGGTTGCGGCTGCTGATTGGTAAACGCACCAAATCACAGCAAAAAGCCCCACGAAAAATCGTGGGGCTTGAGCTTTATGAGAACATTTCAGTGAAGTCTGATATCCTTGTATTCCTTTACGATACACAGCTCCTCGCTGCATCCGTCCACATTGTTTTTGTCATAGAGAACAACGTCGAGGCTGTCTCCCTCAAGAGGGGTATAGCTTGCGGTAATCAGAACTCCCTGTGCTACCTGCTCTCGTTCGGAAGAAACCAGACCCTTTTTGTTGCCCTCTGAATCTATGGGCAGAGCCATGATATTCTTACCGTTTTCTTCTATGAGATAATCGGGAACAAAGTATTCTATCTCCAGGGCTGAGGCAGTTGAGTATACTCTGCTGACATACGCACCGTCCTCTGCTTTTTCGGATACGTAGGTAAGTGCCTCTGCGCTCTTTTTAATCTTCAGGTTCAGGTTGAAATCACCCTCAAGTCGGAGGCCAAGCGGTCT
>JAZSME010000097.1:0-2275 GCA_045535715.1 Ruminococcus sp.
ATAGTGTGAGCCACGCTCTTCCTGCTCTTATCCGAGCCGTAAAGGTCCAGCACAAGGCAAAGAAGTGCGGATTCGATTGGGATACTGTTGTTGGCGCCCTTGAGAAGCCTTCAGAAGAGATATCCGAGCTTCGTGTAGCTATCAGAGAAGGCAACGAAAAGGCTTCGAAGGAAGAATTGGGAGATGTTCTTTTCTCTGCTGTCAATGTCTCAAGATTTATTGAGGCAGACGGTGAAAAAGCTCTAAGCGATGCAACCGATAAGTTTATCGCTCGTTTTGCATCAGTTGAGAAGCTGGCAAATGAGAGAAACATCGATATGAAATCCGCCTCTCTCGAGGAGCTTGATGCTCTTTGGGATGAAGTGAAAAAATCCTGATTCTCATAATTTGGTATCAATCGGCACAGCCGAAATATAAATTAAAAAAACACGGAGGTTCAATTATGAACAAGACAGAATTAGTAGCAGCAGTTGCTGCAAAGAGCGGCCTCTCCAAGAAAGATGCAGATAAGGCAGTAGCAGCTATCCTCGACACAATCGTTGATTCTATTGCTGCAGGCGAGAAGATTTCTCTCGTTGGCTTCGGTACTTTTGAGCAGAGAACAAGAAATGCAAGAACTGGTTGTGATCCCAGAACAAACGCTAAGATCGAGATCCCTGCTTCCAAGGTTCCCGCATTCAAGGCTGGTAAGGCATTCAAGGACGCTGTTAACAAGTAATCACAGATAATCAAGGGGCATACGATGGTATGCCCTTTGTTTTTTACTAAAACATTTCAGGAGTTATTATGAGACTTGATAAATACTTAAAGGTTTCCAGACTTATCAAACGCAGAACCGTTGCCACAGAGGCATGTTCTGCAGGAAAGGTTTCCGTCAACGGAAAGGTTGCAAAGCCTTCCCACGATGTGAAGGTGGGGGATGTTCTGGAAATAACCTTCGGCGAGAAGATAATTAAGCTTCAGGTGTTGTCCACACAGGAGTTTGCAAGGAAAGAAGACGCAGATTCTATGTATAAGGCTCTTTGATTATCATATATTTCATCTTTTCTGCGTACAAATACTTTAGAATATTTGTACCCGGAGGATAATTATGCAGTCTGAAACCCTTCAGAAAAAACACAGCCTCAACCTTGAATCCAGAGAGATACTGAATCTTACGGGAGTAGAAGACGTACCCCTTTTTGACGAGCAGACCGTAAGTGTTCTCACACAACAGGGAAATCTTGTGATAAAGGGCACAGCCCTCCACATAACAAAGCTCTCCCTTGATGTGGGAGAAGTGTGTGTTGAGGGAAATATATCGGCAATGCAGTATATTGAGAATTCCCGACAAAAGGGTCTTCTCGGAAGGCTTCTCAAGTAGTATGGAGTTTTCACTTGAACAGCAAAGCCTTTGCCTTCTTGCTTCTTTCCTGATGGGGCTGATTTTAGGACTGATTTATGAGCTGTTTACTTTTTTTCGTCTACTCTCAAAGAAAAAATTCCTGTGGTTTCTCTGGGACTTTTTTTATATGCTTGTGTTCTCTTTGTTTTGTATCATTTTCAGCATAGCATATTCAGAAGGCAGAGTCAGATATTTTACTGTTCTCGGTACAGTTTGCGGAATTTTACTTGTAAGGTTTACTCTGGGGCGTGTTCTGACCCCGATGTTTCGCAAAATCGCAGAGTTATGCGGAAAAATTATCAAAATTGTTACCGAAATAGGGTCAAAATTTGCGAAAAAGGTATTGCAAGTTATTACTAAAATATTGTATAATAAAAACAGAAAGAAAAAGGGGTAGTGAACTCACTGCCAATACGACAAGAGGTAAACGGTATCATGGAGCTTAAAGTACTGGATTCAAAGAAGAAGAAACATCCTTTCCGGTATATTGCTCTTGTTGCCGTTTTTTTTGTTTTCGTTTTTCTTGCTGTTTATTCCATCGGGCTTACCGCTTCTGCCAGAAAAGAAAAGCAGGCGGAGCTTGACAATATAAACAGAGAAATCAGCATTGTTGAAAGCAGAATAGCCAATCTTCAGGATGTCAGCAATTATTCCGATGAAGAGTATCTTGACTATGTTATTTCAAAAGCACACAACGATCTCGATTACGTCAGAAGCGGCGAGATTGTTTTCTATATCAAATAATGGCGAGGCCATAATCTAACTAAAGAAAAGGAAAAGTATGAAACCTGAAATTGGACAGATTTACGAAGGTAAAATCACAAGTATCACAAATTTCGGAGCGTTTGTTGCGCTTCCCGACGGACCCGACGGAATGGTACATATCTCTGA
>JAZSME010000033.1:0-30696 GCA_045535715.1 Ruminococcus sp.
ATCTCAAGCGTTGTGCCTCAGGTGCTTCGCACCGTAAGCCAGGCCGTAAAAGAACTGATAGGCATCACTCCCCTTATTGTAGGTCCCGGACTCAAAACAGGACTCAACATCAAAATCGACAACCCAGCCTCCACAGGCGCCGACATTGTCACCGGATGTGTTGCGGCTCTCCATTTTTACGGAGCGCCCACTATTGTAATCAGCATGGGAACTGCTACCACCATCATCGCTCTGGACAAGTCAGGCGCTATGATAGGCGGCGCTATTGCTCCCGGTGTGGGCATTTCAATGCAGGCACTCTCAAAGAGATGTGCACTTCTTCCTTCAGTAGCTTTCGATGCTCCCAAAAAGGCCATCGGAAAAAACACAGATGAGTGTATCCGCTCAGGTCTGGTGCTGGGAAACGCTGCTATGATCGACGGAATGATCGACCGCATCAACCAGGAGCTGGGAGTTGAGTGCACCGTTGTTGCAACAGGCGGCATCGCTCAGGATATTGTCCCCAGCTGCAAACACAAAATTCTTGTCAGAGACGACCTGATGCTCCAGGGACTCAAGATAATCTACGATAAAAACAACTGAATATTTTGCGGAAATTATTAAGTGCATTCTGCGGCAGTTTTCTGCCGAGAAAATAAAATTTGCGTCTCACCCAAAACGGGGAGACAGCAGGAGGAATTTTTTATGTCAAACAAAACACTTATCAGCAAAAACACCCTTGAGATGGCACTGACGGCCATACTCTCAGCTCTGATTCTGCTCATGACTTTCTGCGGAATCGGCTACATCCCTCTGGTTTATCCCTTAAAGCTTACACTTCTCACCTTACCCGTTGCAGTAGGCTCCGTTCTCCTCGGCTGGAAAATCGGCCTTGTACTCGGTGGCGTCTTCGGTATTTCAAGCTTCATCACTTGCTTCGGAATGGATCCCTTCGGCGCTACACTTCTGGGAATCAACCCTGTTCTCTGCGCAATTATGTGCATCGTACCCAGACTTCTCTGCGGAGTACTCCCTGCTTTCATTTATGAAGGAATCAGCCTCAAGGACAAAAAGGGCTTCATTGCAATTCCCGTTGCTACTATGGCAACCGCTCTTCTCAATACCCTCTTCTTCCTCACCTTCCTCTGGGTATTCTTCGTAAACAAAACAGATCTTATCGGAAAGAATTTCTTCTCTTTCTTTATCGCTTCTGCAGGCATCAATGCACTTTTAGAGGCTGCTGTTTGTCTTGTGGCAGGCTCAGCTATCACAAAAGCTCTTCAAAGCTTTATGAAGCGCTTATAATCGGTATCAGATAATGAATAATCTTCCTTGCCTTACCATACTTGAGTCTGTGGACTCCACCAACACATATCTCAAAGAACATGCAAAAAAGGACAGTTCTCTCAAGGCTTTTACCGCTGTGCTTGCTCTCTCTCAGACAAACGGACGAGGCAGAGCAGGGCGTGTGTGGCAAAGCAAAAAGGGAGAAACCCTTTGCATGAGCCTGCTTCTTCCTTTTGAAGGAAACAGCTCCGTAACCCTTCTTTGTGCTTTGGGAGTGCACAAGGCGCTCACAAACTTCGTCTCTGAGGGGCTTTCCATAAAGTGGCCAAACGATATACTCTTTGAAAACAAAAAGCTCTGCGGGATTCTCTGCGAGGGTGCCTCGGACTTTGTGGTGGCAGGCATCGGACTGAACTTAAATTCCCTTATGTTTTCTCAGGACATCGCCCACAAGGCCACCTCTCTTCGGCTCATCACAGGCAAGGAATACTCACTCTCTGAGGTTGCAAGCCTCATTCAGAAAGAAATATTCCTGACACTTCAGAAATACGGTTCTGTCCTTAACGAGGATGGGGTAAACGACTACAACGCCCTTTGCGCAAATATTGGCAGAGAGGTCAAAGGCGAAAGCTTCTCGGGCATTGCAAAAGGCATAGACCGAAGCGGTGCGCTTATAGTCCAAAACGGTAACGAAATACACTCACTGAACTCAGGCGAGGTAATTGTAAACGGTATTTATTAACATAATCTTACTAAGCTACCAAGGAGGCAACTATGAACAGTTTCAAGGAAGTATCCGTAAAGGAACTCAATATGAATCCCTTCACCAAAATCGGCAAGGAGTGGATGCTCATCACCGCAGGTGACGAGGAGAAGTATAACACCATGACCGCCAGCTGGGGCGGTATGGGAATTCTCTGGAGAAAGGATGTTGTATTTACATTCATCCGTCCCTCCCGCTACACCTTTGAATTTACAGAGAATAAAGACTACTTTTCTCTCTGTTTCTTTGAGGAGAAATACAGAGGTGCTCTGAATCTCTGCGGAACAAAGTCCGGACGTGACTGTGACAAAATCAAGGAGGCAGGACTTACTCCCGCGTTCATTGACGGCGTTCCCTGCTTCGAAGACGCTTCCATGGTACTCATCTGCAAGAAGCTCTATGCTCAGCCTATGGCTCAGGAGTTTGTGTGTGATGACCTTGTAAGACCCAACTACGCTGAAGGTGAGGCTTACCACACAGTATATGTGGGCGAAATCGTGAAGGCTCTCGTAAAGGAATAAGATTACAAATAAAAGAGGCTGTCTCACAAATGTGAGACAGCCTTGTTTTTTTCTTTGTTTTATTTTGAAGAAAGGCAACGGCTGATTATCATTACTGCCGAAAGCAAAAGCAGGAATGTTGATGCGTATGCACAAAGTCTCATTGCCTGAGAGATAAGCAGAAAATCGGAGAAGGGACGAACGAAAAGCGAAAGTCCGCCCACAACAGAAAGGACACCTGTTGCCTTTGCAAAGAACCTTCCCCAGCTCTTTGATGCGTGGGAATATCGTGCTATCTGGGACATACCCATAAGCATAAGCCACAGAGCCATCACAACAACCAGATCCACGGTGAAAAGGCTTGCATCTACGTAGCCGAATAAAAATGAAAGTCCGATAATAAAGGAAAAGATTCCGTCAAAGAGGAGCCAACCTCTGCCGTTGGAGCCTGTTCCCGAAGTAAAAAATGCCAGCACGCTGATAACACCGAATACGATCATGGCGATTCCGCAGACGGTACCTGATGCCATTACCAGAGAAAGAGGTGAAATGCTGCCCCAAAGAGCCGCAACTGCCAGAAAGCAGGCAGAAATAATCCAGAATACATTATGTGTTTTCTTCATTTTGTTTCCTCACTTTCATACTCATTTCCTTATTTTAAAGGAGAAGTTGTTCCTTTTATAGTCACTCCAAAGGAATAACTTCTCGTTTTTTCTTTTTAAACTTGCAGATAATCATAGCCATAAACGAAATTACAAGAATCAAAACCAGCGCAATAACAGGCAGCACTTCTCCTCTGCTGCTTCCCTCTATTTTCACAGAAGTTCCTTCGTCGAAAGAAGCTTCGGTTCCTTCGATAACTTCGGGCAACTCATTCTCACCGTAAGAACTATCCGCCTTTGATTTTCTCGGTCTCGGGTACCCGGAAACTCTGTCCTTTTTGCTGACGGTAACCTTCGTATTTTCGCAAGGTCCAATCTCCGTTTTATTTCCAAGAGAATCGGATATTTGTGCGTTTTCGATGATAAGCTCTGACTCTCCCGCTCTGAGAGTTTCAAAAGAAATCCTCAGAAGCGCCGTTTCGCAAGATATGTCAAGGCTGTTTTTACAGACACAAACTATCCTGAGTTTTCCCTCGAAAGGAGTGTAAGCCATTGAGATTACGTCTTCTCTGAGCGGTCTTAAGAAACAAAACCTCAGCATAGATGAATCGTAGCTGATTTCTGCCGCAAAAGCACTCAGATCATCTATTGCGTTGACGGTAAGTTCTGTGTAAACTCCGCTTCCTTCCTTAGCAGTACAGTCGGTAATAGAAAAGGTTTTCACGTTCTCTCCTTTTACCGAAAAGCTCTGGGATGTGCAAAGAATTGCACCGAGGAGAACCCATGTCAAAGCTATTCTCAGCAGAGGTCTCATATTATGAATCCGCCGTTTACTCCAAGCACCTGACCGGTGATAAAGGAGGCTCTGTCGCTGCACAAAAAGGAGACCGCATCAGCGATTTCCTTTGGTGTTCCAAGTCTTCCCATAGGGGTTTCCTCGCAAAGAGACGCGATGGTCTCCTCGTCGAAATCCTTCATCATATCGGTGGAAATCACACCGGGACAGATACAGTTCACTCGGATATCAGAGGGAGCAAGCTCCTTTGCAAGAGCTTTTGTAAGTCCGATGACACCTGCCTTTGCGGCGCTGTAATGCACCTCGCAGGAAGCTCCCACCTGACCCCACATTGAGCTGATATTCACAATACTTCCGCTCTTCTGATTTATCATATATTTCGAAGCTTCACGACACATATTGAACACACCCGTAAGGTTTGTTCCAATCATATTCTGCCAATCCTCGTCGGTGATGTCAGTAAAAAGCTTCTGCTGGCTGATGCCTGCGTTATTCACAAGAACATCTACGGAGGAGTATCTGTTTGCCGCATAGGAGACAACATCCTTTGCCTCCTGAGCATTTTTTACGTCACATCTCAACGCCTCGCAGGAAACACCATAGCCGCTGATGATAACCTTTGAGAGCTCCTCTGCTCTTTCCTTGCTCTCTTTGTATGTGATGATAACATTGTATCCGCTTTTTGCCAAAGCTACGGCGCAGGATGTGCCGATTCCTCTGGAAGCGCCTGTTACAATTGCTGTTTTAAGCATCGCCTGTGCTCCTTCGTAAAGCCTGTGCCCTTTTTCGGGCAGATTCGTGATTACTTTTTCTTGAAACCATCCTTGAGAGATACGCTTCTGTTGAAGATAAGCTTATCCTTGGTACTGTCCTTATCGGCACAGAAGTAGCCCAGACGCATAAACTGGAAGCCCTGTCCTGTCTCTGCATTTTCAAGGCTTCTCTCCACCTTACAGTTTTCGAGCACCTTGAGTGAATCGGGGTTAAGGAAATCAAGGAAGTTTCTGTCGCCTGCATCGGGATCGGGAACGGTGAAGAGGTTATCGTAGAGTCGGATTTCTGCCTCAGCGAAGTTTTTGGCGTCTACCCAATGGATTGTACCTCTTACCTTTCTGCCGTCGGGAGTGTTGCCGCCGCGGGTCTCGGGATCATAGGTAGCGTAAACCTCAACTACATTACCCTTCTCGTCCTTCTTGCAGCCTGTACACTTTACAACATAAGCCGACTTGAGTCTTACCTCATTGCCGGGATAGAGTCTCTGATAGCCCTTGATTGGCTCTTCCATAAAGTCATCTGCCTCAATGAAGCATTCTCTTGAGAAGGTGATAACTCTCTTGCCGTCTTCTTCTCTGTTGGGGTTATTCTCAACCTCAAACTCCTCTGTAAGGTCCTCGGGATAGTTCTCGATAATGAGCTTTACAGGATTGATAACAGCCATTACTCGCTGTGCTTTTTCGTTTAAGTCTTCTCTTAAGCAGTGCTCAAGGAAGCTGTACTCAACAATGGAGTTAACCTTGGAAACGCCGTTTCTCTCGGTAAAGTTTCTGATGGACTCAGGGGTGTAGCCTCTTCTTCTCAGTCCGCAGAGTGTAGGCATTCTGGGATCGTCCCAGCCACTTACATAGCCATCATCAACCAGAGTTCTGAGCTTTCTCTTGGACATAACGGTATTATTGATACCGAGACGTGCAAACTCGATCTGACGGGGCTTTGCAGGTACGGAAACATTGTTGATTACCCAGTCATAGAGAGGTCTGTGATCCTCAAATTCCAGTGAGCAAAGGCTATGAGTGATGCCTTCCATTGCATCCTCGATGGGATGAGCGAAATCATACATGGGATAGATAACCCACTTGTCGCCTGTTCTGTGATGGCGGAGCTTGTTGATTCTGTAAATTACGGGATCACGCATATTGAAGTTGCCGCTTGCAAGGTCAATCTTTGCGCGAAGAGTCATCTTACCCTCCTCAAACTCGCCGTTCTTCATTCTCTCGAAGAGCTCAAGGCTCTCCTCAATGGGTCTGTCTCTGAAGGGACTCTTTGCGGGAGTTGAAAGGTCGCCTCTGTACTCACGCATCTCTTCAGCGCTCAGCTCACATACGTAAGCAAGGCCCTTCTCTATAAGCTCCACAGCGAAGCGGTACATATCATCAAAATACTCGGAAGCATAGTAGAAGCGGTCTTCCCAATCAAAGCCCAGCCACTTGATGTCTTCCTTGATAGCGTCAACGTACTCTACGTCTTCCTTTGTGGGGTTAGTGTCATCCATTCTCAGGTTGCACTTACCGCCGTACTTCTTTGCGGTACCAAAGTCAATGCAGATTGCCTTTGCGTGGCCAATATGAAGATAGCCGTTGGGCTCGGGAGGAAAACGTGTGTGAACGGTCATACCCTCGTACTGACCGCCCTTGGCGATATCCTCGTCAATAAAATCATGTATAAAGTTTGAAGGCATTACATTCTCATCGGTAACGCCTGCATTTTTAATTGTGTCTGACATATTAACCCTTCCTTACTTTAATTTCTCGAGACCTGTCTCAAGTCTTCTCAGAGACTCTTCTCTGCCGAGAATATCCAGAATCTCCACAGCACCGCCGGGAGTAACTGTTTTTCCTGCGGCTGCAATTCTTGCAGGCCACATAACCGTTCCGTTCTTAAGCTCAAGCTTCACTGCGAGATTTACAAGGCACTCCTTGATAGGCTCTGCCTCCCATTTCTCAAGAGCTGAGAGCTCGTCATAAACTGCCTTGAGAATACCGGGAACGTTCTCGAGAGTGGTCTTGCTCTTCTTGTTTACGAAAAGCTCCTTGTCATACTCGGGGAGCGCTGTGAAAAAGTCCAGCATAGGTGCGATATCCGTAAGCTTTACTGTTCTCTGCTGAAGAATCGCTGTGAGCTTCTCTGCGGGGAACTCTTTGTCACCGAAAGCCTCTTTGTAGTAAGGCATTGCTACCTCTGTAAACTTTTCAGGGGTCATACCTCTGAGGTACTCGGAATTAAGCCATGAAAGCTTGTCGTAGTCAAATACCGAGGGAGACTTTGAAATCTCATCAACATGGAAGTTCTCAGTAAGCTCCTCTAAGGTGAAGATCTCCTGATTTGACTTGGGGCACCAGCCGAGAAGCGCTATGTAGTTGATAATAGCCTCCGGGAGGTAGCCATCTTTTACAAGATCCTCAAAGCCGGTGGCGCCGTGACGCTTTGAAAGCTTAGAAACGGAGCCGTCCTCGTTCTTGCCCATAATAAGGGGCAAGTGAACGTAAGTGGGAATCTCCCAACCGAAGGCTTCATAGAGGAGATTATATTTGGGTGTGGAGCTTAAATACTCACAGCCCCTGACAACATGGGTGATACCCATTGTGTGGTCATCGATAACGTTTGCGAAGTTATATGTGGGGTAGCCGTCGCTCTTGATGAGGATCTGATCTGTAAGCTCAGAGTTCTCAACTGTGATGTCGCCGAATACTGCGTCGGAGAAGGTAGTGGAACCCTCTCGGGGCATCTTCTGACGGATAACGTAGGGCACCCCCTCAGAAAGAAGTCTCTCTATTTCCTCCTCGGGAAGGTCTCTGCAGTGGCCGTCGTAGCCGCCGCCTACGGATTCCTCTGAGAGCTTTTCAAGTCTCTCCTTGGTGCAGAAACAGCGGTAAGCCTTGCCTTCTTTGATAAGCTGCTCAGCGAAGGGCAGATACATATCCTTTCTCTCGGACTGAACGTAGGGACCAAAATCGCCGCCTACATCGGGACCTTCGTCGTGATTAAGTCCAGCAACCTTGAGAGTATTGTAAATAACATCAACCGCACCCTCAACAAGTCTCTCTCTGTCTGTGTCCTCAATTCTCAGAACGAACTTGCCGTTCTGGCTCTTAGCAATGAGGTACTCATAGAGAGCGGTTCTTAAATTTCCCACGTGCATAAAGCCTGTGGGGCTGGGTGCATATCTTGTACGTACTGTCATATTAAAACCGTCCTTTCGGAGTTTATTTTATTCATTCATTCCGCAGCATTTCTTGTACTTCTTGCCGCTTCCGCAGGGACAGGGATCGTTTCTGCCGACCTTCTTGCCCTTCTTTACTGTTTTGCTTGATGAGGATGATGTACCGTCACCCGACCACTCAATGGGCTTTGCCACCTGCTCTCGCTTGATTGCAAGGGTGATGGGGTTAGGTTTCTCTTTTTCCTGAGACTTTCCGAGGATAACCTGATGTGCGGCAGCTGCTGCCTTCTCAGCTTCCTTTCTTGCTCTCTCCTCTTCCTCCTGTCTCTTCTTGATGGCGTGTACTCTGCCGGGAACAATGAGAATGAGCTTGACTGTCTCCTGACGTATGGTCTCTATCATCTCGTCAAACATTGAGAAGCCCTCGTGTGTATACTCAACAACGGGGTCGTGCTGAGCGTATGCACGCATACGGATCGAGTGCTTGAGCTCCTCCATGGCGTCAAGGTGTTCCATCCAGAAAGTGTCAACGGAGCGAAGAAGATAAACTCTCTCGATTTCTCTCATTGTCTCCTCTGTGAGAAGCTCCTCGTAGCCGTGATAAATCTCCATAGCTCTCTCGATGAGAGTATTTGCAACATCTGCGGGAGTAAGCTCTTTGAGTTCATCCTCCGAGTATGTGAGGGGACACTTCTCGTTTACGAGCCAGTCGCTGTAATAGCTCTTAAGGCTCATAAAGTTCCACTCTGAGGGCTCACCCACAAGGAAGGTATTTACATTTGTCTCGATAGTCTCGGAGATCCATTTGATGATCTTATCGTGAACATCCATACCGTCAAGAACCTGATTACGCTGAGTGTAGATATTCTCTCTCTGCTTGTTCATAACGTCGTCGTACTGGATAACGTTCTTTCTGATGCCGAAGTTACGCTGCTCAACCTTCTGCTGTGAGCTTTCGATGATATTGGAAAGCATCTTGTTTTCAATGGGAGTATTCTCGTCTGTGCCAAGTCTCTCCATAAGGAACTTCATTCTCTCGCCGCCGAAGATTCTCATCAGATCATCCTCGGTGGAAAGGAAGAATCGGCTGGTACCGGGGTCTCCCTGACGGCCTGCTCGACCTCTGAGCTGATTATCGATTCGTCTTGACTCGTGACGCTCTGTGCCGATGATGAAGAGACCGCCTGCGTCACGTACCTGCTGTGCCTCGTCCTTGATTTCTTCCTTGTACTGAGCATTCAGCTCGGCAAAGACTCTTCTTGCCTCGATGATCTCCTGGTCGTCTGTATCGGCAAAGCCTGTGGCTTCGGCAATGAGCTCGTCAGTAAAGCCCTGCTTTCTCATCTTGGTCTTTGCCATAAACTCAGCGTTACCGCCGAGGACGATATCTGTTCCTCGACCTGCCATATTGGTAGCGATAGTAACTGCGCCCAGCTTACCTGCCTGAGCAACTATCTCCGCTTCCTTCTCGTGATGTTTTGCGTTGAGTACGTTGTGCTCGATTCCTCTTCTCTTGAGCATTTTTGAGAGAAGCTCGGACTTTTCAATGGAAATTGTACCTACCAGTACAGGCTGACCCTTCTCGTGGCAAGCTACAATGTTATCAATTACAGCATTGAATTTACCCTGTTCTGTGGTATAGATCTGGTCATTGAGGTCCTGTCTTGCCAAAGGTTTGTTGGTGGGAATCTCTACAACGTCCAGCTTGTAGATTTCCTGGAATTCCTGCTCCTCTGTGAGAGCGGTACCTGTCATACCGGAAAGCTTCTTGTAAAGACGGAAGTAGTTCTGGAAGGTAATCGTTGCAAGAGTCTTGCTCTCGTTCTGGACCTTAACGCCTTCCTTGGCTTCAATCGCCTGGTGCAGGCCCTCGTTGAAGCGTCTGCCGGGCATCATACGGCCTGTGAACTCATCGATAATGAGAATCTCGCCGTCCTTCACAACGTAGTCAACATCAAGGTGCATAATGCCGTGAGCCTTGATAGCCTGATTTATGTGATGCTGAATTGTGAGGTTGTCGGGGTCTGTGAGGTTTTCAAGGGAGAAGAACTCCTCTGCCTTCTTAACACCGATCTGTGTGAGGGTTGCTGACTTTGCCTTCTCGTCTACGATATAGTCGATATTGTTTTCCTGGAAGAAGTCCTCCATATTTTCCTTGGAGTCAACCTCGGTGCAAACGTATTTTTTAAGTCTTTTTGCAAGGGCATCCGCTCTCTCGTAAAGGTCTGAGGATTTGTCTCCCTGACCTGAAATGATAAGAGGTGTTCTTGCTTCGTCAATGAGGATGGAGTCCACCTCGTCAACGATTGCGAAAGCGTGACCGCGCTGAACTCGATGCTCTTTGTAAACCACCATGTTGTCACGAAGATAGTCAAAGCCCAGTTCATTATTTGTGCCGTAGGTAATGTCGGCAGCATAGGCGGCTCTTCTCTCCTCGTTTGTAAGTCCGTGAACTATAAGACCTACGGAAAGACCTAAGAATCTGTAAAGCTTTCCCATCCACTCGGAGTCTCGGCGGGCAAGGTAGTCATTGACGGTAACGATGTGTACTCCGTTGCCTGTGAGAGCGTTAAGATATGCGGGAAGGGTTGCCACCAGAGTCTTACCTTCACCTGTTTTCATTTCTGCGATTCTGCCCTGATGGAGAATGATACCGCCGTGAATCTGTACGGGGAAGTGCTTCATTCCCAGCACTCGCCATGAAGCCTCTCGGCAAACAGCGAAGGCATCGGGGAGAATGTCATCGGTAGTCTCACCTTTTGCGAGTCTGTCCTTAAGGATCTGAGTCTGATTTTTGAGCTCAGCATCGGTCATAGCCTGATACTTTGCCTCAAGCTCCAAAGTCTTATTGCATTTAGGTTGGTTTCTCTTGATATCCTTCTTGCTTTTGTTGCCAAGAAGCATCTTAATAAGTCCCATAATATCTTCCTTTCATATATCAAACAGTTTCCCATTTTATCAAAATAATATATTTAAGTAATTATAACACATATATATTAAAAAATAAAGTAGTTTTTTGATTATCCTCAGGTGAATTTATGCGCTTGCAAAAGAAAAGGGTGCAGACCCTCTGCACCCTCATTAAATCTATGTTTATTATTTAAAAATCAAGGCTCAAAACCTAAGGATTTCGCACTTTCGACCATGGCGATTTTTGCGATGGGACCTGCAGCATAGTAGCCGAATCCGCCCTCCTCCACCACAACTGAAAATGCAAGGGGACACTCCTCGTTTTCACTGTATCCCACAATCCAGGCGGTGGACTCCTTGTCTGCGGTAATTTCGGCAGTACCGGTCTTTGCTCCCACCTCAAGAGGATAGAACATATCCTCGCCGTAGTAGTCGCTTATTGTGTACCTCATTATCTCCTGCATTTTTGCAGCAGTATCACTGCTCATAAGAGCACCTGAGGACTTTGGCTTTTCTCCCTTTACGAAGTAGGGAAGCGTTGCTTCTCCGCCGTTTGCAATTGCTCCGCAGAGTATAGCCATCTGTGCGGGGTTAACCATATTTGTGTACTGGCCCACTCCTGCCCACGCAAGCTCGTTGAAATTTGCGCTGCTAAGATCAAAATGGCCTTTTGCAGTAAAGACCGAGTCAAAGGAAAAGCTTTTGGTTACTCCGAGTCTTTCTGCGGTCCTTTGCATTACGTCGCGACCAACTTCTGTGGAAAGCTCTGCAAACGCTATGTTACAGCTTCTTGCAAAAGCTTCACTGAGGGTCATCTCACCATGAGGGTCAAGGCAGGTAACGTCATCTCCGTCAAACTCCTTTTTTCCCTCACAATAAAACACTCTTTCCTCAATGTCGGGAATATTTTCAAGAGCCGCAATGGTGGTTACTATCTTGAAAATCGATCCCGGTGTATAAGAGGCAAGAATGGCATTGTTAAGATATGCGCCATCCGGGATCGTCTCAGGCTCATTCATAATGTCAAAGGAGGGAGTGCTCACCATACAGAGAACTTCTCCCGTCTTGTAATTGTACACAAGGCAGGCTCCTTTTTTGTCACCAAAAGCCTCATAGACCTTTTTTGAAACCTCACTGTCAATGGTCACCGTAACATCTCCGTGAGGCTTCAGTGAGTCAGGAAGTCCGTATCCGAAAAAGCCGTTGTAGCCGTTAAGACGAGCGCTGTACTTTGACTGCACAGCCGCCTCAATGTTGTAGCTTGTATCTCCCACGGTGTGAAGCAGTGAAAGTCTCGTGCTTTCGTCTTCATGATAAAGTCTCTGATTGTCCTGAGACTTTGCAAGCACAACGCCGTTTCTGTCGTAAATCGTGCCCGCATTGGTAAAACCGCTTCTTGAATAAAGGTACTGGTTGTAGGTCTGATTTGCCCAATCATTGCTGTGAACAACGTAGCGGAAGCACAGAAGACCAAGCCCTCCCAGAAACAGAAGTGCCAATATGAGACTTATTATACTTCGTGACATTGTTTTCTTCATAATTATTCCTTAATCCGACCTTTTTGAGGTCTCCTTTGTTTTCTTTTCAGTTGATTTTTGCCTTCTCGGTTTAATTGGCGAAGTAGAGTAGGTTCTCTCGTCTGCCGCCTTGATAAACGCCAGCAGTCCCCAGCAGGAAATCATACTTGAACCGCCTGCACTGATAAAGGGAAGGGTTACACCGGTAAGGGGTAGAATGTCTGTTGAACCGAAAATATTGAGAGACGCCTGCACCACCATCAGAGTGGCCGCACTGCAGGCGGAAATAGCGTAAAAGGTGCTTCGGCTTCTGCTGGCAATTCCTCTTGAATGAATCACAAGCCCGAAGATCACAAGGGCAAGAATAAGCGCCATAACAAGACCCATTTCCTCTGCTGCAATTCCGAATACAAGATCTGTTTCCGACGCGCCGTAGTACCTGAGAATACCCGAGCCCACGCCTGTGCCGAAGAGACCGCCCGAAGCAATGTAGGTAAGGACGCCTGACTGCTGATATCCCTTGTCGTAAGGGTCGTCCATAGCATGTCCCCAGGTGGCAAACCTCTCAGCGATATAGGGCTTGAAGGAAAGCACCAACATTCCCGCAAAGGCCGCCGCCACAACAGCGAGTATAGCGGTTTTGTAGTCGCCTGAGCGTATAATCGAAATGACGATGAATGTCATAAAGAATATAAGAGCTGTGCCAAAGTCTCCCATTATCGCCAGAGCACCGACGCAGATGGCAGAAAACAGAAGAAACTCAATGAAATTCCTCTTTGTCTGGAGATGGTCCAGAGCGGAGGCACCCACCGCCACGTAGGCGATCTTTACTATCTCCGAGGGCTGGATGGATACGCCGCCGATATAGATTCTGTTTGCAGCACCGAACTCAACGGTACCGAACGCCAGATTTATGGCAAGAAAAGCCACCGCACCCGCCATAATGAAGGTGCGCCATTTAACGATTCCGTCGGGGTTTTTGATAAGCGCAAGTATTCCCATATACAGAAAAGCTCCTGCAATAGCGGCGATTATCTGCACCCTTGAATCGGTCATATCCTCGCCTGAAAGGAGCATTGCACCCGTACCCGTCATAAAGAGCGCCAGCGTCTCGATTTCGAAACTCAGCCTCTTGAAAACAACTCTTGAGAAGAAATAAAGCACCCAAGAGAAAAGAAGCATCAGAATGAATACCTCAAAAGCGTTCCTTACAAAGGCTCCGTAAGCCACGCAGACCTCCACCGCCATAAAGAGGTGAAAGAGATTCATCACAATGAGAAGAAGCACCGAGGGCACTGCGGCTTTGTGTGAATTTCTCGAGAAATACCAGGAGTGTGCAACTTCCTTTCCGTATTCGTCTCCGCGTCTGAGTCTAAGGGTTGTGGAGCCGATTTTTATCTCATCGTTAAGCTTTACGGGATGTCTTTCCCCCACCTTTTTACCGTTGACTCGGGTTCCTGATTTCGAGCCCACATCAGTCAGAAACCAGCCTTCGTCTCTTCTGAGAAGAACACAGTGGCTTCTTGACACCGTAGGATCCTTGATGACGATGTCACAGCTTCTGCTTCTGCCGATGGTATTCTCCCAGCAAAGCACCGGGGTCTTTTCTCTTAAAGTCTCGTTATATAAGGTCAGAAGAGGCTTTTCGACACGCTTCTGACGTCTGAGGGAAGCGAAACATTCATATACGATAAAGAGTGCGAAAACACACAGAAGGATTCTCAGTCCAACCACTGCTATATCCGACGTAAACTGCACGAGCGACAGCCCCCTTTCTACAATAAATCGACGTAAGAAAGCGTAGATTTTGTCAATCTCTGCCCTCATATCTTCAATGCTAATATTATTCTCCGAAACACGAGTTGTCAACAAACAATCTTGTAACAATAAATCAATGCTTCAGTTTACTGCTGTTTCGAGAAAAAAGCCGCCACCTTGTGAGTGACGGCAGTTGTAATTATTCTACTGTAACGGATTTTGCCAGATTTCTGGGCTTATCTACGTCGTTACCTTTGAGCACCGCTGTGTAATAAGCCAGAAGCTGGAGAGGTACTGCGGCAAGCATGGGCATCAGCATTTCCTCCATACGGGGAACTCTGATGATGTAATCAGCCACGTCTGAGCCTACCTCAGCCTTTTCGTCACAAACAAGAACTACCATTGCACCTCTTGCCTTGACTTCCTTAATGTTGCTGACAGTTTTATCGTAGAGTGTATTCTGAGTTGCCACAGCAATAACAGGCATACCCTCTGTGATAAGGGAAATTGTGCCGTGCTTGAGTTCACCTGCAGCGTAAGCCTCGGAGTGAATGTAGGAAATCTCCTTGAGCTTAAGGGAGCCCTCCATGGAAAGCGCATAGTCGAGACCTCTTCCGATATAGAGAAGGCTGTCTGCCTCAATGAGCTTTTCAGCGATATCGTGACAAAGATCATTGGTCTTGTCGATGGTCTCGCCAATGAGCTCAGGTGTAGAGAGGAGAGCATCTGTAAGTCTGCAGCACTCGCCGTCGGTGATAAAGCCCTTGGCAAAAGAAAGTTCAAAGGCAAGCAGATACATAACTGCTATCTGAACCATATATGCTTTTGTGGAAGCAACTGCAATCTCGGGACCTGCGTGAGTGTAAATCAGCATATCTGCCTCGCGGGCAATGGAGCTGCCCTTTGCGTTTACAATAGCAAGTGTCTTGGCTCCCATACTCTTTGCCAGTCTCATTGCTGCCAGAGAGTCTGCTGTTTCACCTGACTGTGAGATGATAATTACCAGATCTCCCTTGTGGATAAGGGGCTCGCGGTAACGGAACTCTGAGGCAATATCAACGATAACGGGAACCTTTGCAAGCTTCTCAATAACGTATTTACCTACCATACCTGCGTGCATAGCTGTACCGCAGGCAACGATGTATATCTGCTTGATACCCTTGAGAGCATCAACAGTGATGGAGCACTCCTCAAGGTTGGGCATTCCGCCTGAAATTCTGGGAGTGATGGTGGTCTTTACTGCTGTGGGCTGCTCATGGATCTCCTTGATCATATAGTGATCGTAACCCTGCTTCTCTGCAGCGTCCATGCTCCAGTCAGCAACCTTCAGCTCCTTCTCGAACTCTTTTCCGGAAAGGTCGCAGAAGGTCACGCCGTCCTTTGTGAGATGTGCAATCTCATCGTGTTCGAGAAGATAATACTGCTTTGTATATTTAATGATGGCAGGAACGTCTGATGCAATGAAGGACTCGCCCTCTGCCACACCTACAATAAGGGGGCTCTCTCTTCTGACAGCATAGATTTCATCAACACGGTCAGCAAAAAGAATGCCGAGAGCAAAGGAGCCTTCTACCTGCTCAAGGGTCTTGTTGATTGCCTTGACAGGGTCACCTTCATAGTTGAAATCAAGGAGCTGAGCCACAACCTCTGTGTCAGTATCAGACACAAAAACTCTGCCCTGAGACACAAGATACTCCTTGAGCTCCTTGTAGTTTTCAATGATTCCGTTGTGTACGAGAGTCACCTTGTCTCCGCCCTTGTGGGGGTGGGAATTGATCTCGGAGGGAACACCGTGGGTTGCCCAGCGTGTGTGACCGACACCTGCTCTGCCGCGGGGAGTACCCTCGTAAACCATCTTCTGCTCGAGGTCATCAAGTCTTCCCTGGGCCTTTTTAATATTGATTTCATTGCCTTCAAAAACTGCGATACCAGCAGAATCATATCCGCGGTACTCAAGCTTTCTCAAGGCATCAACCAGAACTTCGCTGCAATCCTTGGCGCCAATATAACCAACTATTCCACACATATAAATACTCCTTTATGTAGGTTTATTCGCATACGGTCAAAACTTATTTTTTGTGTTTGAAGGTGGGAACTATCTCGCTGAGCATGGACACCGTATTCTCGCTGTCATTTGCATCTGCAAATTCCCTGAGCTTCGAAAGCTTATTCAGAAGATCATCCTCATCAATGGCGATCTGGTTGCCGATGAAGATCTTCTTGTTTTCTGTGGACTTGAGGCCTTCCTCGTTCATAAGAAGCTCCTCAAAAAGCTTCTCACCGGGACGAAGACCCGTGAACTTGATCTCTACATCCTTGTAGGGCACCTTTCCGTACATACGGATAAGGTTTTCCGCCAGAGTGGTAATCTTTACGGGATCTCCCATATCAAGGACAAATATCTCACCGCCCTGAGCCATTGCGCCTGCCTGCAGCACCAGAGATACTGCTTCGGGAATGGTCATAAAGTAGCGGATGATATCAGGGTGAGTAACGGTGACGGGCTTTCCGTTTTCGATCTGTCTGCGGAAAAGAGGAATAACCGAACCGTTTGAGCCCAGAACATTGCCGAATCTGGTGGTTACAAAGTCAGTCTTTGTGCTGTGCTGGGACTTATACTGAACTATCATTTCGCAGCAACGCTTTGTGGCTCCCATAACATTGGTGGGATTTACCGCCTTGTCCGTTGAGATCATAATGAACTTCTCGACCTCAAATTTTTCTGCAAGAGTTGCTACATTATATGTGCCGAAAATATTATTCTTTACTGCTTCCTCGGGAGAGGTCTCCATAAGGGGAACGTGCTTGTGAGCCGCTGCGTGGAAAACCACCTGGGGCTTGTATTTTTCGAAGATCTGCTCCATCTTCTGGTAGTCTCTCACAGAGGCTATCAGAGTAACAACATCAAGATCCTCCTCGTGCTCAAGAAGCAACTCCTGCTGTATGTCATAAGCATTGTTTTCATATATATCGAGTATGATTATCTGACGGGGGTTGTAGTCTGAAATCTGACGGACCAGCTCGCTTCCGATGGAGCCGCCGCCACCTGTGACCATAACGATTTTTCCCTTTATAAAGTCCTTGACAACCTTTCTGTCAAAGGTTATGGGATCTCTTCCGAGAAGATCTTCGATGCAGATGTCCTTTACCTGACTCAGAAGCTGAGGAGAAGAGTTGTCATCAAAGAGGATCTGGCTCAGATAAGGAAGCATCTTGATCTTACACTGAGTCTGAGAGCAAAGAGCAAGAATACGCTTTCTTTCCTCTTCCGAGCAGGAAGGAATCGCAAAAACGATCATCGATATCTCCAGCTTCTTGCAAAGCTCAGGGATATCTTCTGTGCTGCCTCTTACGGGCACACCGAGGATTCTCTGGTTGTACTTGTTTCTGTCATCGTCAACAAGGCAGATGGGAAGGATGTTTCTTGAGGGGTTTTCAGGGTCCTTCTTTGCATTCTCAATATCAGTAAGAATCAGGTGTGCAGCTCTTCCTGCACCTACAATGAGAGTACGCTGATAGTTCTCTGCTCTGCCTGCTTCCGTAAGCCTTGTAACTACATTCTTTCCCATCACACGAAGGAGGATTGTTCCCGTAATACACACAAGGGTATGTATTGCAAAAAAGACATAAGGTACGCCGTTGTCAAAGACTTTGAAGTAGGAAAAAAGCGCAATGGAAAGGCCCATTCCGACTACGACACCCAGACCGCAAAGGAAGTATTCGACCTTTGACAGAAGTCTCCACAGGAATGAATAAGCTCCCGCCACATAAAGTGTAAAGAAGCAGAAGAGCACCTCCACTCCCAGCACCAGAGTAAGTGTGGACCAGGGCACTGTGTAAAGGCCGCCTTCAACTGCGTTTCTTCCGATGTCGACCCACATAAGAATCAGATTGAGCACCAGACCCGAAACTGCAATTCCCGTGGCATCGCACAACATAATTACACTGCGTTTTGCGTTAAATCTTTTCATAAAACAACACCAAACTTTACAGTTTTATATCCAAAAATCATGGTAAATAGCGCAATAATCCATAATAATTCATTAAAAGTATACTACACAAACCCCTGCAAGTCAATATTTTTCGTCAGATTAACAGTCTTTGTGCCAAACCTTTTTTCCGAAAAAATAACTAAAAAAATGGTGCAAAATTTTACATCCGTGTTCCGCTATTTCTAATATATATAGTTGCTTTTTTCCCCTTTTGTGATATAATTAGTCTGTTATAATGTGTAAATTTCGTTTTTTTCTGTCATTTAATCGGACATATACCGAAAAATTCAGATTATGGGGTGACTCTTTCGATGTATAAATTCATCAAAAGAACAGCGGATATCATTGTTTCTCTTCTCGCACTTATCATACTTTCCCCCGTATTCCTCATAACGGCAATCGCTGTTAAGGTGGAGTCGAAAGGTCCTGTTATCTTCAAGCAGGAGCGTCTCGGCAAAGGCGGAAAGGTGTTCAAAATCTATAAATTCCGCAGTATGTGTCAGAATGCCGAACATACAGGTTCAGGCGTTTATTCGGGAAAGGGCGACACACGTGTCACAAAGGTAGGCAGAATCATCCGTGCCACAAGCATCGATGAGCTTCCTCAGCTTGTGAACATCCTCAAGGGAGATATGAGCCTTATCGGCCCCCGTCCTCCTCTTACATACCATCCTTGGGAGCTCAAGGATTACAGCGAAGAGCAGCTTCACATGTTTGACGTGCGTCCCGGAGTAACCGGCTGGGCACAGATAAACGGCAGAAAAGAAGTTGAGTGGAACAAAAGAATCGAGCTCAATTGCTGGTATACACGCAATATGTCTTTCCTTCTGGACACCAAAATTTTCTTCTTAACCATTTTCAAAGTGTTCACAAATGCAGATAACGAAAATCTGACAGAGACCGCAAAGGCGGCACAGCAGGAGAAATCGGAAGAAATGGCTGAAAGAGCCTGATTTTCCTTTCTCACACAATTCAGTAAAAAAGGAGGGTTGCAGATGAATCTGTTGCTTACAGGGGCTTTCGGTTACACCGAGAGTCAGATAAACACTCTCAAAAGCAACGGCTTTGACATCACATTTGTTCAAGATGAATGTCAGGAGCTTTCCATGGATGTCAGTAAGTTCGACGCAGTTGTCTGCAACAACCTCTTCAAATACAACGACCCCGAAAAGTTTACCTCCCTCAAGGTCGTTCAGCTCACAAGCGCAGGCTTTGACCGCGTGCCCGTGGGATATTTTGCTTCTCACGGAGTTTCTCTTTTCAACGCCCGCGGGGTTTACAGTATCCCTATGGCTGAGTGGGCAATCCTCAGGACTCTTGAGATTTACAAAAAGGCTTCGGAGTTTCAGTCACAGCAAAAGAAAAAAATCTGGGAAAAGCACAGAGATCTTCTGGAGATCAACGGCAAGACCGTTCTTGTTGTAGGAACAGGAAGTGTGGGCTGTGAATGTGCGAAACGCTTTCACGCTTTCGGTGCGAAGGTTCTGGGCGGCGATCTCTTCGACTGTAAGGCTCCGTACATACACGAGTTTGTTCACATCGACAGCATCAGTGACGCTTTAAGGCGAGCCGACATAACCGTACTTACTCTGCCTCTCACTCCGAGCACAGAGAATCTTTTCTCCGAAAAACTCCTCGACGCGATGAAGGAAAAAAGCGTTCTCATCAACGTATCCAGAGGCGGAATAATCAACGAAGTGGATCTTGTCAAAAAAATCAAGGAGGACAAATTCCTGGGTGTTGCGTTGGATGTTTTTGAGCAGGAGCCTCTCTCCCCCGAGTCCCCTCTCTGGTCCCTTCAGGGAGTTCTCCTGAGCCCTCACAACAGCTTTGTCTCTGACGGCACAGCAGACAGAATGTTCAGCATCATTCAAAAAAATCTCACGGAATTTGATTTCGGAAAAAAGAGTTCCTGATATCCGAAGCAAATCCTGAGCAAAACACATTGCAATCACGAAAGGCACTCACATTATGGATAAAAAAAGCGTTCTTATTATTTTCGGAGGTAATTCCACCGAGCACGAAGTATCATGCAAATCAGTAATGAGCTTTGTAAATAATGTTTCCTCCGAGAAATATGATAAGCACTATGTAGGCATCAAGAAAAACGGCGACTGGGTCTACTACACCTCAGACACCGCTCTTATCCCCACAGGCAGATGGGTAGATGAAGAATCAAACGTTCCCTGCGTACTCTCCCCAAACACATCGAAAAAGGGCCTCCTGCTCCTCAATAGCAAAAATACCCTTATTCACATTGATGTCATCATCCCCGTTCTTCACGGAAAAAACGGCGAGGACGGCACAATTCAGGGCCTCTTTGAGCTCTGCGGTATTCCCTACGTAGGTTGCGGAGTTATTTCCTCCGGCATTTCAATGGACAAAGCCTACACCAAAATCGTTGTTGACAGTCTCGGGGACATTCCTCAGGCGGAGTATGTTCTCGTAAAAGGAAACGGCGATGACACCTACGTTACAGAAACCGAAAACAAGCTGAGTTATCCCGTTTTTGTCAAGCCCTGCAAATCAGGCTCCTCTCAGGGTGTTTCAAAAGCTATGAACAGAGCAGAGCTTATCAAGGCAGTAAACTTCGCACTTTGTCATGATTCCAAGGTTCTTATCGAAAAAGCCATAAACGGCAGAGAGCTTGAGTGTGCAGTTTTTGAAAGCAAAGGCACAGTAGTTTGCTCCAACGCAGGCGAGGCTGTTGCCGGCGATGTATTTTACAGCTATGATGCAAAATATAACAACTCTGACTCAAAGACAGTTCTCTCCCCTCTTCTTCCCGAAGGCGCAAACGAAACCATCAGAAATTACGCAGGAAGAATCTTCCGTGCGCTGGGTTGCAACGGTCTCTCCAGAGTTGACTTCTTCCTCGAGGAAGAGACATACAGAATTATTTTCAACGAGATAAACACACTCCCCGGTTTTACCGAGATCAGCATGTATCCCATGATGATGGGAGCTGTGGGCTATCCCATTGAGAAGCTTATGGACGCTCTTATTGATTCCGCAGACATCAATAAATAATCAAATAATGAGGAAGCAGGAAACTCTATGAAGTTTGTACTGATTTCACCCAAAAACAGAACAGCGTGGAACTTCCGAGGAGACCTTATAAGGGACATCGTCGCAAAAGGGCACGAGGTGATCGTCACAGGTCCCAACGACATCGATGTTGATAAAATCGAGGCTCTGGGCGCCAGATTTGTGAAGATTCCCATGAACAAAACGGGTGTGAACATCAAGGAGGATCTGAGTTACATAAAAGCTCTCAGAAATCTCTTCAAAGAAGAAAAGCCCGATATCACTTTCGGATACACCATCAAACCCGTTATCTACGGAGCCATTGCAGCAAAACTTGCAAAGGTCCCCCACAGATATTCAATGATAGCAGGCGCAGGCTACGTTTTTGCGGCAAAGACCACGAAAGCAAAAATCATCCGCATTCTTGTCAAGATGCTTTACCGCATCGGCTTCGGATGTGCTCAGAAGGTCATCTTTATGAACGAAGATGATAAAAACGACTTCATCTCCATGCATCTGCTGAAAGAAAAAAAGTGCTTTATGGTCAACGGCTCAGGTGTCAATATGGAGCGATTTGAGAAAGCTCCTCTGCCTGAGAAGCCCGTATTCTTTATGCTCTCAAGAGCACTTCGGTGCAAAGGCGCCGCTGAGTATCTCGAAGCAGCACAGATCGTTCACGATAAGCATCCCGATGTAAGAATCATGTATCTGGGCGAAATCGACGAAAGCATGCAGGACTCCCTCAAAAAAGAGGAGGTCATGAAATACGTGGAGAGCGGTGCTGTTGAATACTTCCCCGAGCACCCCGACGTAAGGATATATTACAGACAATGCTCTGTGTTCGTCCTTCCCTCTTACAGAGAAGGAATTCCCAGAACGGTTCAGGAGGCAATGTCAATGGGCAGAGCCGCCATCGTTACGGATGCTCCCGGCTGCAGAGAAACCGTCAAAGACGGTGAAACCGGTTTCCTTGTACCGATCGGTGACAGCAAGGCTTTGGCCGACACCATGTGCAGATTTATCGAAAACCCCAACCTCATCAGAGAGATGGGAGAAAAGAGCTATGAATACTGCAAAGAAAAATTCGATGTTCACAAGGTCAACAAGACCCTGCTTTCTCACCTTGAAATAGAATAAAATTTTAATTCAACATATATAACACTCATAAAACGGAGGAATGTAAAAATGTCACTTTATCAGAAAATCGTAAACAGAGAAGAAAAAATCTCCCTTGTCGGCCTCGGCTACGTTGGTATGCCCATCGCGGTTTCCTTCTCAAAGAAGGTTGACGTTATCGGCTTTGACGTTAACAAGGCTAAGATCGATCTCTACAAAAACGGCATCGATCCCACAAAAGAAGTGGGCGACGAGGCAATCAAGAATTGCGCTGTTGACTTTACCTCTGACCCCGAGAGACTCAGAGAAGCAAAGTTCCACATCGTGGCAGTTCCCACTCCCGTAAATTCCGACCACACTCCTGACCTGACCCCTGTTGAGGGTGCTTCCAGAATTCTTGGTAAGTATCTCACAAAGGGCTCCATTGTTGTTTATGAATCCACCGTTTATCCCGGTGTTACAGAAGACGTATGCATTCCCATCCTTGAGAAGGAATCAGGACTTAAGTGCGGTGTTGACTTCAAGATCGGTTACAGCCCCGAGAGAATCAACCCCGGCGACAAGGTTCACAGACTGGAGACCATCGTAAAGATCGTTTCCGGTATGGACGAAGAGACCCTTGACGAGGTTGCAAAGGTTTATGAGCTTGTTGTTGAGGCAGGCGTTCACAGAGCCGAGAGCATCAAGGTTGCTGAGGCTGCAAAGGTTATCGAGAACTCACAGCGCGACATCAACATCGCATTCATGAACGAGCTCTCCATCATCTTCAACAAGATGAACATCGACACAAAGGCAGTTCTCGAGGCTGCCGGTACAAAGTGGAACTTCCTCAAGTTCTTCCCCGGTCTCGTTGGCGGTCACTGCATCGGCGTTGACCCCTACTACCTCACATACAAGGCAGAGCAGATGGGTTATCACTCACAGATCATCCTCTCCGGCAGAAGAATCAACGACGATATGGGCAAATACGTTGTTGAGTCTCTGGTCAAGAAGCTCATTCAGGCTGACATCAACGTTAAGGCCGCCAAGGTAGCGATCCTCGGCTTTACCTTCAAGGAAAACTGCCCCGACACAAGAAACACACGAATTATCGACATCGTAAACGAGCTCAAGGAGTACTCCATCACTCCCGTAATCGCTGACCCCGTTGCTGATAAGGACGAGGCTCGTCACGAGTACGGTATGGAGTTCGTGGATATGAACACCATCAAGGATATGGACGCAGTGATCCTTGCAGTTGCTCACGAGGAGTTCTCCTCTCTCACCATCGAGGATATGGACAAGTTCTATCCCGCAAACGCTCAGAAGGTTCTCCTTGACATCAAGGGACTCCTTAACAGAAAAGATTACGAAAACGCAGGTTACATTTACTGGAGACTGTAATAATACAAACCACAAATTTATTATATGAGGTAAAACCATGGGCTACAAACATCTTAAATTCCCCGAAAATTCCACATTCCTCGTAACAGGCGGTGCAGGCTTTATCGGCTCAAACCTCTGTGAGGCTATTCTCGAAATGGGCTACACCGTCCGCTGTCTTGACAACCTTTCCACAGGTAAAAAGAAGAATATGGACGGCTTCATCCAGAACCCCCGCTTCACTTTTATCGAGGGCGACATCCGCGACCTTGACACCTGTGTGAAGGCTTGCGAGGGCGTTGACTTTGTTCTCAATCAGGCAGCATGGGGCTCTGTTCCCCGCTCAATTGAGATGCCCCTTCTCTACGAGGACATCAACATCGGCGGCACTCTCAATATGATGGAAGCAGCCCGACGCTGTGGTGTTAAGAAGTTTGTTTACGCTTCTTCCTCCTCCGTTTACGGCGACGAGCCCAACCTTCCCAAAAAGGAAGGCAGAGAGGGTAACCTCCTCTCCCCCTATGCTCTCACAAAGAGAGTTGATGAGGAATACGGCAAGCTTTACAAGAAGCTTTACGGTCTCGATACCTACGGTATGCGCTACTTTAACGTATTCGGCAGACGTCAGGACCCCGACGGAGCTTACGCTGCTGTTATTCCCAAATTCATCAAACAGCTTTTAAACGGTGAAGTTCCCACCATCAACGGTAACGGCAAGCAGTCCAGAGACTTCACCTATATCGAAAACGTTATTGAGGCAAACCTCAAGGCTTGTCTTGCTCCCTCTGAGGCTGCAGGCGAGGCTTTCAATGTAGCCTATGGCGGCAGAGAGTACCTCATTGACATCTACTACGGCCTTACAAAGGCACTTGAAAAGGACGTTGAGCCTAACTTCGGCCCCGATAGAAAGGGCGACATCAAGCACTCCAACGCCGATATCTCAAAAGCCCGTGAACTTCTGGGCTACGACCCCGACTACAGCTTTAAGGATGGCATTAAGCTTGCTATCGCGTGGTATAAGGAGAATCTTTAAACCACACTATGCCTATGAGGTGAATTGTTAATGGATCTTAGAAAAATTTTCGGGAGAAAAATCAGAGGCAGTATTAAGCATAGTCTGAGATTTCTTCCTGACAAATTATACTTACAGTTGTTTTACTTTGCCACAACCAAGAAGTTTGTGAATTTCAAATCTCCAAAGGGTTTCAACGAAAAAATGCAGTGGCTTAAGTTGAACGATAAAAGACCTGAATACAGCAGACTGGTTGATAAACTGGCAGTACGTGACCATATAAAAGAGGTTCTGGGTGAGGAATATCTCTTTCCCCTCCTTGGCTCATACAAGAGCTTCGACGAAATTGACTTCTCCACACTTCCCAATCAATTTGTACTCAAGTGCAACCACGATTCGGGAAGCACCAAAGTTATCAGGGACAAATCCTCTCTGTCCGAGAAAGAAATGGAAGAACTGAGAGAGCATTTCAAGACCAGACTCAGCCGAGACTTTTTCTTTGCTGGCAGAGAATACCCCTATAAAAACTTACCTCGTTATATCATTGCCGAAAAGCTTATGACAAGAAGCTACGATCCTGACAAAAGCATTGAGGACTATAAGTTTTTCTGCTTCAACGGTGTTCCGAAGATTATGTTCGTTGCAACAGACAGACAAACAGATTGCAAGTTTGATTTTTTCGACATGGACTTTAATCACATGGACGTTTATTATGACCATCCCATTGCTGACAAACCCATTCCAAAGCCCGAAAAGTTCGAAGAGATGAAAGCGATCGCCGCAAAACTTTCTCAAGGAATGCGGGTTGTACGAATAGACCTCTATGAGCTCGACAATCAGATATACTTTGGCGAATACACATTTTTCCACGGCGGTGGATTCCAGTTATTCCAGCCTCCCGAGTGGGAGAGACAGCTGGGCGACTGGATAGACCTCAACTGATCTCCCGGGGAAGAGTCTTCTGCCGCAACAAATTTTGGTGATAAAATTATGAAAAAAGGCTTAATATCTGTGATAATGGCTGTATATAACTGTGCTCCCACGCTCAGAGAAGCCATAGATTCAATTCTTAATCAAACATACACAAACTGGGAATTCATCATCTGTGATGACTGCTCTACGGACAATACCCTTGAGGTTATCCGCGAATACGAAGCAAAGTATCCTGATAAGTTCAAGGTTATTCAGAACGAAGTTAACTCCAAGCTTTCCTTCTCTCTCAACCATTGTTTAAAGTATGCCGACGGAGAATTTGTTGCCCGAATGGACGGCGACGATATATCTCTTCCCGAACGCTTCGAGAAACAGGTAAATTACCTTCGCACGCACAAGGATGTTGATCTTGTGAGTACTCTTGTCCAGCGTTTTGACGGGGACACCCTTGCAGATATTATTGTTAAGCCTGAATTCCCTGACAGATACACACAGCGACGTCAGGTTGCCTTTAATCACGCAACCATAATGACATATAAATATGTATATGATAAATGCGGCGGATATACCGTATCAAAACGCACCGTCCGCGCACAGGACTATGACCTGTGGTTCCGTTTCTTTTACCATGACTTCAAAGGCGTGAATATGCAGGAGGCTCTGTACCTTATGAGAGAAAATCTTGCTGCTGTAAAGAGACGAACAATGAAGGTTCGCTATAATGCCTATAAAACAACAATCAAGGGCTTCCGACTTCTTAAGTATCCTCTCCATTGGTACATAAAGCCCACCTTTGTTTTCCTTATTAAGGGACTTACCCCCAGCTTCATTCAGTTCTGGCACAGAAAACGTCAGGCAAAAAACAAAAAATAATCCTATTATTTTCATTTCATTCTTATTTCAGTTTATTCTAATAGAAAGGAGGCACCGATAAATGGCAGTATATTTATGGACAGCCTTTGCTGTTGCTGTTTTTTCGGGAATAGCAACGGCTCAGTACAACAAACAGAAAAAAGCTCATCCGCATATTACGCCTAAGGACCACGATCACCATCTGACTGCCTATTTCTTCCTCGTTTTTGTCAGTGCCGCCATTCTTATTTGTGTTTCCGGTCTTCGCCACAATGTAGGCGCAGACTACGGCGGATATTACTGGCGATACCCTCAGTGGGCCGAATCCTTCGATACGCGTCTCAGGAAATGGGATGAGCCCGGACTCGCACTCATTGCCCGTCTTCTGCATCACGTTTCCTCTGACGGTGCAGTGTTTATTTTTGTACAGGCTACCATCACTATATCTCTCTTTGTTTTCACATACGCAAAAAATACGGACAATTTCTTCTTCTGTATTATGCTCTTTATTTTCTGCGGATGCTGGTCAGGCTCTTTTAACGCAGTACGACAGTATCTTGCGGGCGCTGTACTTTTCTGCGGGCACAGACTCATGTACGAGAGAAAGTTTATTAAATTCTGCATGGTGGTCTTTCTCGCATCAGCGTTTCACATTACCTCGCTGGTTATGTTGCCGATATATTTTATTATTTCAAAAAATCTTACATTCAAAAAGATTGTTTTCATCATTGTTTTCGGTATTGTTATTGTTTACTCCTACGACATTCTCTTCGAACTTGTAGGCGTTATGAAGGACGAGGACTTCAGCGGTGAACTATCGACATACGCAACAAACAGCATCAATCCCTTGCGTATCGCCATCGCCTTCTGTCCAGTACTTCTGTACTTTATCCTTAAGATGCTGAAGACCGACTTCAAAAGTGAAGAAAACTTCTATATCAGCTTGATTATCATAAACGCTTCCCTCATTTTCGGAACAAAGGACAGCGCATATCTCAACCGTATTACCATTTATTTTGCGCCCTTTATTCCTTTGGCAATTACTTCTCTCGTCAAAAAATTCGATAAAGAATACAGAACGCTTTTGCTTATCGTCATCATTACGCTGTATTGTATTATGTGGTTCTATACCTCCGTCTACGGTAACACCTGGTCCTGGATATTCGAAAGAACAGAACCCTTCTACAATAAATACGGAGGTGCCACATTCTGATGAAAATCGGTATAATCACCATGCCGGGAGGAGCAAACTTCGGTTGCCAGCTTCAGAACCTGGCGGTAAAGAACGCCTATGAAGAAATGGGCTTTGAAACGCTTACCATTCTTGATTCCACAAGAAACGGTGTCCGCTCCTTATACTCAAACGAAAGCAAAGTAAAGAAGCTGAACCCTTTCTATATCTACAAGGTTATCTCCGTTCGACTCAAGACAAAGTTTCATATCAAAAATCAAAGCGACAAGCTCATCCCCTGTATGATAAAAAGCAAAAAGCAGGCAGCAGAGCTTAAAAGACTTGAGGCAGAAAGAAAGCGTGTTTTCAAGGATTTTTTCGATAACGTCATCGGGCATACCGATTACTCCATAAGCAAAGACAGTATTCCCGAGGATAAACTTTCCGAGTTTGATTTCTTCTCCGCCGGCTCCGACCAGCTCTGGAACCCCACCTACCCCACCACTTCCGGTGTAAAGTTTCTGTCCTTTACAGAAAAAAACAAAAAGCTCACCTTTGCTCCCTCCTTCGGTATTTCTGAGCTTCCCGACTACACAAAGGAGCCCTATGCAAAGTGGCTTTCACGCTTCAATCTACTTTCCGTCAGAGAGGCTCAGGGGGCTGAGATAATCAAAGCCCTCACAGGAAAAGACGCAGAGGTTATCTGCGACCCCACAATTACAGTCTCAAAGGACGCTTGGAAGCAGTATGAAAAGAAACCCTCTTTTGATACAAGTGCCCCCTATGCTCTCACCTATTTTCTGGGCAACAAGACAAACTCTTACAGAAAATTTATCGAAAAGACAGCAAAGGAGAAGAATCTTCGCATAATCAATCTCTTTGATATTTGGGAGGCAGAGCACTATACCGTAGGTCCCGCAGAATTTATTTATCTTGTTGAAAACGCAAAGGCGGTCTTTACGGATTCATTCCACGCCGCTGTCTTCTCAATAATATTCGAAAAGGATTTTATGGTTTTCGACAGAGTTGAAGACGGACGCTCTATGTCTTCCAGACTCCATACTCTTCTTCACACATTCTCCCTCGAAGACAGAATGTACGAAAAAGGAAAATCCTTTACCTCCACTAACTTCTCTCATACACCGCAGATAATAGAGAGAGAAAAGGAAAAAGCTTTTGATTTTATAAAGCGTTCCATAGAAACCAATCTGCATTCAAAAGACTAAAAAGGAGTGTTTGTATGAAAGGAATAATCCTCGCAGGAGGAGCCGGCACCCGACTCTACCCCCTGACTCAGGTTACCTCAAAACAGCTTCTGCCTGTTTATGACAAGCCTATGATATTCTATCCCCTTTCTACCCTTATGTACGCAGGAATCAGGGATATCCTCATAATTTCCACTCCTCTTGATACACCTAATTTTCAGAAGCTTTTAGGAGACGGCTCTCAGTTCGGAATAAACCTCTCCTACAAGGTACAACCCTCCCCCGACGGCCTTGCACAGGCATTTATTCTCGGAGAAGAGTTCATCGACGACGACTGCTGTGCCATGATTCTGGGAGACAATATTTTCTACGGAAACGGTCTTGCAAACCTTCTCAGAGAAGCCCGCAACAATGCACTTCTCAACTCCAAGGCCACCATCTTCGGCTACTACGTCAACGACCCCGAGAGATTTGGCATCGTTGACTTTGATGAAAAGGGCAATGTTCTCTCCGTTGAAGAAAAGCCCCGGAATCCTAAGTCCAACTACTGCATTACAGGTCTTTATTTCTACGACAACCGAGTTGTGGAGTTTGCAAAAAAGGTAAAGCCCTCAGAAAGAGGAGAGCTTGAAATTACCGACCTCAATCGTCTCTATCTTGAGGCAGGGGATCTTAACGTACAGATTCTGGGAAGAGGCTTTGCATGGCTTGACACAGGCACCATGGAATCTCTTCTTGACGCGTCAAACTTCATCCAGATTACCGAAGCACGCCAGTCACTGAGAATTTCCGTTCCCGAGGAAATTGCTTACATAAACGGTTGGATCGATAAGGAAGGGCTCATCAAAGCCTCCGAAAAATACGGAAAAAGTCCCTACGGTGCTTATCTCAGACAGGTCGCCGAGGGCAAATACAGATACTGATATTTACATTTTACGAGGTGTGCTATGGGCAACTTCACTTTTATTAAAACCGAAATAGAGGGAGTATATATAATCGAGCCCCGGGTTTTCGGCGATAATCGCGGATACTTTATGGAAACCTACAAAGATACCGACTTCAAGGAAGGCGGTATCTGTTGCACCTTTGTGCAGGACAATCAGTCCAAGTCAAAGAAGGGTGTACTCAGAGGTCTCCATTTCCAGAAAAATCATCCTCAGTCAAAGCTTGTCAGGGTAATCAAAGGCGAGGTCTTTGACGTTGCAGTTGATTTGAGAGAGGGAAGTCCCACTTTCGGCAAGGCCGTCAGCGTCATTCTCTCACAGGAAAACAAGAGACAGTTTTTCGTTCCCCGAGGCTTTGCTCACGGATTCCTTGTGCTTTCCGAAGAAGCCGAGTTCTGCTACAAATGCGATGATGTGTATCATCCCGAGGATGAAGGCGGACTTCTTTATAACGACCCCGCTCTCGGCATCTCCTGGCCCGAAGTGGGAGAAGTGCTCCTGAGCGAAAAGGACAAGGTTCACCCCACTCTGGAAAATCTCGATTTCTCCTTTAAAAACCTTTAATATAAGAGGAAAGCGATTATGAATATTCTTGTAACAGGCGGTGCCGGTTTTATCGGTGCCAACTTCATCTACTACGAACAGAAAACTCACCCCGAGGACAGAATCGTCTGTCTGGACAAGCTTACATACGCAGGCAATCTCGAGACCCTCGAAAAAGCAATGGAAAAAGAAAACTTCCGCTTCGTCAAGGGAGACATTGCTGACAGGGACTGTGTCAGAAAGCTTTTCGAAGAAGAGCATTTCGACATTGTTGTCAACTTTGCGGCTGAAAGCCACGTTGACCGCTCTGTGGAGGATCCCGGTATCTTCCTGCGAACCAACATTCTGGGCACTCAGACCCTTATGGATGCCTGCAGAGAGTTCGGCATTAAGCGTTACCATCAGGTTTCCACCGATGAGGTTTACGGAGACCTGCCCCTGGACAGACCCGACCTCTTCTTCACCGAGGAGACACCCATCCACACCTCCT
>JAZSME010000025.1:0-17392 GCA_045535715.1 Ruminococcus sp.
TGACCGCATTCGGGGCAGAATTTACCTGTGGCAGTTGCACCGCATACGCACTTCCAACCGTTTGCCTGTGCAGGTGCCGCAGGTGTTGCAGCTGCCTGCTGAGCCTGCTGTTGCTGATTCATCTGGAAGAACTGCTGTGCATTCATTCCTCCGCCTGCGTTCATTGCCATACCCATACCGATGAAGCCGTTCATTGCACCGCCTTCGTTTTTCGCCGCATTACGCATAGCCTCTGCCTGTGCACCAACAAGCTCTGCACCTGCAAGACCGGGATTCTGAAGTCTTGCTGTGTACTGAGCCTGCTTGATCATCTCTGCGTCCTCGGGAGTGAGGGTTACGGGATTGAGGGCTACGGATACAACCTTAAGACCTCTGAGCTCGCCCCACTTCTGAGAGAGAACCTCGTTCATTGCGGTCTCAATCTCAAGGTTGTGGTTAGAAAGCTGATTGGGTCTGATTTCCATATCGGAAAGCTTTCCGAAAGCGGGAGCAAGTGCTGAGATAAACTCAGTCTTAAGCTGAGTGTCGATTTCGGAGCGTGTGTAGTCCTGCTCTACATTACCGCAAACCTTTGTGTAGAAAAGAAGGGGGTCTGCGATTACATAGGAGTAGATACCTGAGCATCTGAGGGAAACATCAAGGTCAAGACCAACCTTGGAGTCAACAACTCTGAAGGGGATAGGATTGGGAGTACCGAACTTGTTGTCCATGATCTCCTTGGTGTTGAAGTAGTAAACTCTCTGATCCTTGCCTGTGTCGCCGCCGTAAGTGAAACGCTTACCGATGGTCTTGAAGGTGTCAAGGATGCTCTTGCCGAGAGAGCCTGTGAAGATAGAGGGCTCTGTGGAGGAGTCGTATGTAAACTCACCGGGTTCAGCACAAACTTCAACAACCTTGCCCTGCTCAACGATAATCATACACTGACCGTCAGCAACAGCGATTCCTGAGCCGTTTGAGATGATGTTGTCATTACCCTTTGTGTTGGAACTACGGCCTGAAATTCTCTTTTTGCCCTTTGTAACAAGGAGGTCCTTGTCCATAGCTTCGCAGTAGAAAAATTCTTTCCACTGATCTGCAAGTGTTCCGCCTAAGGCACCGAGGCCTGCTTTAATAAGTCCCATAATAAAATCTCCTTTCAGATTTCATATAATATATAATTTGTTTGTCAGGAAAGCCGTTTAACCATAAGTTTTTGTCAAAAGATATCCTGACATTACAATTATATATCTGAATACGCTAAAAATCTATACTTTTTTTGCCCATTATCGGATAAAAATTGGATTTCTGTTGATGTTTTTAATCTTTAGTGATATATTTATCGTGAAGTGGAGGTTTGAAGAAAAATGAAAAGAATCGACATTGTTTTCAGGTTAACACTTACTGCCTTACTGATTCTCTTTATGTTGCCTTTTTCGGCCTGCAAAGGGGAAGAAACAAAAGACGGCACCTATTTGCAAATCTCTCAGGAAGAAGCAAAACACCTGATGGATACCGAGGAAAACTACATTATACTTGATGTACGTACCGAGGAGGAATTTAGAGAGGGTCATATTGAGGGTGCCATTCAGATCAGTCACGATGAAATAAAGGATAAAGCCGGAACGTTTCTTCCCGATAAGAATCAGATGATACTGGTGTACTGCAGAAGCGGAAGAAGAAGCAAACTCGCAGCAGAGGCGCTTTCGGAAATGGGCTACACCGATGTGAGAGAATTCGGCGGAATCATTGATTGGAAATATGATATTGTAAAGTAAAAGGAGGCTTTTTTATGACAAAAGGCAAAATTATACTTATAGCAGTGCTTATACTGATTTCGTTTGTTCTTGGAGTTGTTGTGGGCGGCTTTGCCTTTGGAGGCAAAAATGATAATATTCCCAACACTCAGAGCGAAACAGAGAAGACTACCACCACCCCCGAGATTGAAGAAAAAACAGAGGCTGTGACCGAAGAAACACAGACAGCGCCTGTTCCCGAGGATAAATACACCACTATTATCGAGGGAATGACACTTGAAGAAAAAATCGCCCAGATGATGATCGTAAGTTGTCATCAGTCTGTTGACATAGAGGACGCCGCCGCATTTGGTGTAGGCGGAATATGCTTCTACTACTTTTCCTTTGAGGGAAAGACGGCAGAGGAAGTTATCGCTATGATAGATAACTATCAGTCTCTTGCAAAGATTCCCATGCTCACCTCAACAGATGAAGAGGGCGGATCAGTCTGCAGAGTAAGTCTCAACGAAAACCTCAGAGCGGTTCCTTTCTATTCACCCTCTGAGCTTTTCAAAGAGGGCGGTATGGAACTTGTTAAGAGCGACACCGAGGAGAAGGCAGACCTTCTGCTCTCTCTTGGTCTGAACGTTAATCTTGCACCTGTGTGCGACGTGCCTTTGAGCGAGGACAATTACATATATGACAGATGCTTCAGCCTCGATGCAGATGAGACCGCCGAGTATGTAAGCCTTGTGGTTTCCACTATGGAGGAAAAGGGTATCGGCTCCGTTATGAAGCATTTCCCCGGCTACGGCGGCAGCATTGATACACATCAGTTTGTGTCCTACGATAACAGAGATTACAGTGCTTTTTCAGAGGGGGATTTCAAGCCCTTTGAGGCAGGAATCCGAGAGGGCGGCGACTGTGTTATGGTAAGCCATAATATCGTCACCTGTATGGATCCCGATATGCCCTCCTCACTTTCAAAGCCGGTTCACGATATCCTCAGAAATGAACTTAAGTTTCAGGGTGTAATTATGACCGATGATATGTCTATGGACGGAATCACAGAGTTTACCGACGGCGAAAGTGCTGCGGTTGCGGCGGTTCTTGCAGGCAACGATATGCTGGCTTGTGAGGACTTCAGAGGTGCCACAGAGGCTATCCTCAAGGCTGTAAACGAGGGTACGATTTCTGAGGAGCAGATAGATGAGTCAGTCAGACGCATCCTAATCTGGAAGGATGAGCTTGGAATTCTTAACTGATAGGATAAGTATGAAAAAGTTTCTCACAGATAACGTAATAGGATATATTGAAGACATATACGCAGTGAAGGCGGAGTGCCCCTTTGAGCCGCCATCCCGGACGGAGGTTTTCAGAAGTCCCGTAAACGGAAAATGGTTTGCTGTCCTTTTAAGGGCTCTGCCTCTTGAAAAGCTGGGAGTGAACTCCTCTGAGTGTGCAGATGTTCTCAATCTCAAGTGCGATCCGCTTTTAAACTTCAATGTTGTTGATAATGCGGGAGTATTTCCTGCCTATCATATGAACAAAGAACACTGGATTTCCGCACGACTTGATGGTAAAATATCAGAAGAAGAGCTCAGGTTTCTTATTGATATGAGCTATGAGCTTGTGAATAAAAAGAGCAGCAGGAGGAAAAGAGTATGAAACTAATGATAAGTGCCCTTGTTAAGGTTATTCTCGGAATTGTGCTGGTGGGACTTCTTGTGTTCCTTCCCGCAGGTACGCTTTCCTTTACGGCAGGATGGATTTTTATGGGCGTTTTGTTTGTGCCCTTGCTCATTCTCGGAATCCTACTTTTCATTAAAGCTCCCAAGCTTCTGGAAAAACGCCTTGAGAGTAAGGAAGAGGAAAAGACTCAGAAGGCAGTTGTGGCGGCTTCTGCACTCATATTTGTGGGCGGCTTTGTTGTGGCAGGTCTTGACTATCGGTTCTCGTGGAGCAGGGTGCCCTTCTTTGTTACAATCATAGCGGCGGTGCTGTTCCTTGTTTCCTACGGCCTCTATGCCGAGGTCATGAGAGAGAATGCACATCTTTCAAGAACTGTGAAGGTTACCGATGAGCAAGAAGTGGTTTCAACAGGGCTTTACTCCGTTGTTCGCCATCCAATGTATATGGCAACCGTTCTGATGTTTATGATGATCCCGCTTATTCTTTCCTCATGGATCTCCTTTATCATCTTTTCTTTGTATCCCTTTGTGCTTACCTTCCGAATCAGAAACGAGGAAGAACTTCTCACCCGTGAGCTCAAGGGCTACAAGGAATATAAAGAAAAAGTTAAATACAGAATGATACCGTTTATCTGGTGACAAAAAAATACTCCCCGAGGGTCAGTCCTTCGGGGAGTTTTTTTATATTTCCTTTTTGAGGAGACTCAGCAGAAGCATGGGATTCAAGGATTTTAAGATAAGCTTACTGCAGGGCCTTATGGGCTTCATAATAAAGCACAGCACGAAGTTTGTGATAAACTGAGTGGCAACAGATGCCACAGCTGCACCGCAGGCACCCCATAGGGGAATGAGAATAAGATTACCCGCAACGTTTATCACAGCTCCTGCAAGGTCTATCTGCCAGATGTATTTCTGCTTGCCCTCGGCAAGGATCCAGATGTTTCTCACAGTACCCATATAGGAAAAGGCAATAAACCAGGTGGAGATTCTCAGGATGTTTATGGTGGGGGAGTAGTCTGCTCCGTAGAGGATGTTTACCGCCAGAGGAGACAGAACCATCAGCACAAGGCTTTGCATAAGACCAAGATAGAAAACAACGGAGAAAAGTCTCGAAACGTTGGTTTCGTAGTTTGGGGAAGCCTTTTTCTTGCCCTCGAAGATTACGGGTCTGAAGGAGTCGATAATGGCAACAAAGACGAAGCTTGTCATACCCGCACACACAGATGCGGCAGAGTAAAAACCTGTCTCGGCTTCATTGATCATCAGCTTGAGCATAATCTTATCCGTCTGAGAGAAGACGGTGACCATAAGTCCTGCGAGGATATAGTATTTGCTTTTTTTGAAAAAAACCTTCAGAAGAGAGAAGGAATAGGAGAGTCTCTGTCCGCCCAGCTTTTTGTAGATAACAAAGAGAGCTATGGTGATAATGAGATACTCAATGGAGTGGGAAACAGCGAACCAGTAAATGCTTTTTCCCGTCATAAGAATGTAGACCTTATAGACAGCCATCAGTGCATAGGTGGCAAGAGAAACGACGGAAATATACTTTGAGATAAGCTTTGCCTGAAACCAGTACTGAATCATTTCGCTCATCTGGAAGAGAAGAGAGATGCTGTAAAGGGCACAGACAAGGATTGTTTCCCATTCCCCGAAGTCGGCCACCAGAGTAAAGCAGGTGACTCCAAGCATACCGAGGAAGCTCATAATACAGGTGGAGTAAATGATCGTACCCAGAGTTTTTCCTTCGGTTTCAGGACTTCCTACCAGCTCCTGAACGATGGTATTCCTCAGTCCCAGCTGTACCAAGGGCACAATGAAAGCCACAATGGACGCCGCGTAGCTTATGATTCCGTAGTTTGAGGGACCGAGGTACCTTGCGGAAATCATAGTAACAATGAGATTTATGAGAGCCTGAGCAATTCTGCAGGATATTATCCAGAGAGAATTCTTGACAACTCTGTTTTTAAGAAGCATATAAAGAAAATCAACTCACAATCACATATTTGCCGAAAATAATTCGTTGCCCACCGCACGCCGCGTGGAGGCTATGTTTTTATGCGGTATAAATTATCTGTATGGTACAAAAGGGATAATCAGGGAAAAGGAAGATACATAGGGGTTATAAAATTCCCCTCCCAAGAGGGAGCCCTCTCGGGAGGGGAAAGATTATTACTCAGCGATTAAATCAGATGGAAGTCACGGGAGTTCCGTCTGCATTTACTGCGTAACCGTTTGTTGTATCAAAAGTAAATGTAGTGTTCTTTGTGAGGAGGCCGTTGGAGTTAACAACTGTAACTCTGTAAACGCCTGTTCTCATAATACCTGTGTTACTTGAGAAGTAGTAGTACTTGCCGTCAACAATCTGGAGACCTGTCTGCATCTCGTTGTTCTTGTAGAAGTACTTGTTGCCGTCGATGGTAACGATACCGTCTAAGGGCTTCTCAGCAGCAGAACCTGTCTCAGCGTCGAAGTGGAATGTGGTGTTCTTAGTAAGGAGACCGTTGGAGTTAACAACAGTAACTCTGTACTCACCTGTTCTCATAGCGCCTGTGTTGCTGGAGAAGTAGTAGTAGTTGCCGTCGATGATCTGGAGACCGGTCTGCATCACGTTGTTGATGTAGTAGTACTTCTTACCCTCGATGGTAACGATGCCGTGTAAGGGCTTCTCAGCAGCAGCACCTGTCTCAGCGTCAAAGTGGAAGGTAGTGTTCTCTGTGAGGAGACCGTTGGAGTTAACAACTGTAACTCTGTATGTACCTGTTCTCATAGCGCCTGTGTTGCTGGAGAAGTAGTAGTAGTTGCCGTCGATGAGCTGGAGACCCTTCTGCATTACGCTATCCTTGTAGCAGTACTTAACGCCGTCGATGGTAACGATGCCGTTTAAGGGCTTCTCAGAAGCAGCACCTGTCTTCTCGTCGAAGTGGAAGGTTGTGCTCTTTGCAAGGAGACCATTGGAGTTAGCAACTGTTACGGTGTATTCACCTGTTCTTGCTGCACCTGTTGAAGATGAGAAGTAGTAGTAGTTGCCGTCGATGATCTGGAGACCCTTCTGCATCTCGCCGTCGATGAAGTAACGGATGCCGTCAAAGCCGTTTACGAAGCCGTTGTAGTTCTTGGGCTCACCGAGGTAAACGCCCTTGCTGTCGAACTGATGGAGAACGTAAGGCATATTGAAGGAGGAGTGGAGCACCTGATAGCCTGTGAGAACCTCACCGCCGGGTGCGAAGCAGTACTGCTTGCCCTCGATTGTTACCCAAGTACCCATAGCTGAACCGGAGTAGAATGTGGGACCGTAGTAGCATCTGTAGCTGCTGCCGTACTTGTGCCATACAACGTGGAGAAGCTTACCTGTCTCGTCGAACTCATAGGGGAACTCGGAGAAGTAGTAGCGTGTGCCTGTTGCAGCAGCAAGTGTACCTGTGCGGAAGTAGTACCAATCGGAGCCGATCATGTACCAGCCGGACTTTGCCTGACCTACGATAGCGTAGCGGTAAACCTGAGCGTCCTCGTCAAAGAAGAGACCTGTTACCTCGCCTTCGCATGTGCCGTCTTCTGCAAAGTTATAGAATACATCGTCAACCTTGTGAGCGCCTGTGAGCTTCACGCCGTCACGATAGTAGAAGTCGCCAACCCAACCTGTGAGAGCAATACCGTCAACGTATGTTACGTCATCCTTAACACCGTTGAAGAGAGCGCCGCAAGCACACTTGAGAACGCCGTCAGTAAGCTCATAGGTGTGACCTGTTGCGGGGATAATTGTACCCCACTCAACTACTGAATTACATACCTCACAGAATGTTCTGTCTGTATAACCTGCCTTTGTGCAAGTTGCTGATTTGTCTTCGATAGCTGTTGCTGTGTGTTTATGCCAGCCAACTTCACCTGTAAACACTTCAGGACAAGGAACACCGGATGAAGAGTTTGCAAAAAGTTCTGTATCTACTTCAATTTTGTCTCCACCAAAAGGAACATTTGAGCCATCAATAGTTGTTAATGTACCTTCTACTGAAGCAATTGCCAAAACTGTTCTGAATGCTATACTTGTCTCCCAAAACTGCTCTAAGGTGATCTCGTACTCTGTTCCATATGCCGGGCTTTCTTCAGACTTATACTGCCAAGCTCTGATTGGTAAAGATGCTATTACGCATTCACCTGTAAGCTCAACATCACCGGTACGGGTAATAGTGATAGTAACGATGTTATCCATCGGATCTGTTGCATCAATTGTATATGTAGCTTCAAAACCTTCTGTCAATTCCATATAGTCAAGTTCCCAAACGCTATGGTTGTCAAGGTCCAGAGTTACAACAACTTTATCTGTCTTTTCAATATCTGTTGCTACAACATCTACATAATAAAGAGAACCAAGTAAAATTCTATCCAAAGTTGCGTCGTGTGGAACTACCTTGATTGTGGGGATCTCTGACGCTGCATTTACTTTAAGCTCTCTTGAAATCTTTCCAACGTTACCGCTGTTATCTGCAATTTCAAAAGTAATAGTATGTGTACCGTCTGCGAGTTCAACATTAGATGTCATGATTCTGCCACCTGAATATGTGCACTCAACAGATGTTCCGTCAACATAAACCTTTGCTGTAGAAGCATCAATACCGGTCGCATTATCCTTAACAAAATCGCCGACTGCAACCTCAAAAGTATTAATGCTATTGGTTATTGTCTGTCCTTTTAATTCTTCACTAGTCTCATTTGCTACGCTCAAAACTTTGGGAGTAGCAAATACAGGAGCTTCTCGATCAGCAACTGCAGTAGAGTAATCTACTGTAACATTGTCAATATAGTATGTTACTTTGCTGTTAAGGTTTGCAGCAGCTTTCAAAGAGCTAACGCCCTGAATACCGCCATAGTAAACCTGAATAAACTGATATCCTGATTTATATTCAAGCTTTTTAAAATTACTGATATCAAAGGAAACGTATGTCCAACCGGACTCAAGAGGTTCAGATATATCTCCATAAACTGTAACACCGGTTTTAGGTGATGTTGAATTATCAGCATAATATCTCAGATAGAACTCGATATAAGGAATCTCATCCGGAATATAGAGCCAGCATCCGAGTGTCTGTGCATTTTCAATTACAATATCCTCTCCATAATAGTTGAGATAAAAACTATTCCAGGATACAGAATCACCATACGTGAAGTCAGCTGTAAGTGCAAGAGCCTTGTCACCATCATGTACTTTACCGGTTGCTGTATTTACGCTGTATGCTTCTGATTTTGCAAGATATGCAAAGGGAAGAGATGCACTACTCTTCCACATTGTAGTATCCCAATCGTCTGTTCCGTCTTCAAAATCCCAAATGACTTCAGATGCCTTTCCGAATATAAACGAAGCCTGGTCAGTCTTGGTTGTATCGTGAACAAGAGTTACCTTTATGGAACCTTCAGTTACGGACAAATCTTCTGTTGCAGAAAATGTAAAACCGTCAAGTGTACCTAAATTCTCGTTGGAAAGTTCAAAGGTGAAGTCAGAAAGTTTTGTTACAACAGTGAAAATCTCGTTGTAAATAGCGGTTACTCTGATATTTGTTGACTCACCGTTAGGTATTGTAATAGTTGATTGAGGGAATTGAATCTTATCAGGGATTACAATGTTAATTGAAGCAGAACCTACAACCTCATCTTTGTAAACAAGCTCTGCTGTCACTACACCTGTTGTGCCGTTTGATACGAAAAGACCGTTCTTGTCAATTGTACCCATCTCCTCGGCTACTCTCCAGTAAGCGTCAGCAGGGATATCTGCCGGTGTTCCAACGAGGTCTGCACCAACTGCACTGAACTGTACGGATGAACCGGGTGTGTAATACTGATCATCAACAGTTACTTGTGCACGAACGAATTCGCCTGTTGCAGGAGCAGTGGAGATTACCAGAATACCGTGAGTTGTTGCTCTGACAGCACCATCTGAAGGGTTGCAATGAAGCTCAAGCTCTTCGCCGGGACGCTGGGAAAGGAACTGGGAAGATCCACCGCCGTCACCGTTGATAGCCTGAACGCAACCGAGAGAAAGCATAAACTCAGCCATCTCGTAGCTGTTGAAACCTGCGGAGTAGGGTTCCTGACGACCATCGTTCATAACCATAACGATTGTGCCGTCTGCCTTGATACCAACGAAAGAACGGGGAGCGGCGTCGGAAGTGTGGTTTTTTGCGTACAGGTTTACGCCGTCCTTTACGAGAAAGCCGAAGTTAGCGGGAATAACCTGCTCTTCCCAGCCTGTTACAGCTGTGGATGTGGAACGGAGTTCAGTCTTGGGAATTTCAGCGGGACGTGCTACGCCGTCTTTTTCATCAAAATTGATAACAAGACAGGTCTGTGCACCGGAAGTTTTACCATTACTGTTCTCGTAATAAACGCCGTCCATTACGAGGTAGCCCAGAGGCTCACCAACAAGCTCAGGATGCTCAACGTAGTAGTCCGAATTGTACCAGCTCAAGCTGAGATTCATAGCTGCAACTACGTTACCATAGCCGTTTGCCTCAGCATAGGCTACCTGCTCAGACATAACCTCAACGTTGTAATCTTCAGCGTTCAAGGACTCTGCCATGCCCTTGTAGCTGGGCATAACCTTTGTGTAGGGGTTGTAGGGATCAACCTCTACTACGTGTGCAACCTGACGATGAGAGCCGTCAGTGTTGTTGAGAACGATCTCGGACTCCACGATTCCGGGAGCGAGCTCGTAGTCTGTTTTGGAAATAACCTTGTAGTAATCATCATGGGGTGTGTAGTCAACTGATGCTGCAGATGCGGTCATCGGAAGCACAATTACACTCATGAGCATTACCAGAGTAAGAGCTACTGCCAAAACTTTGGAAATGGGGTGTGCTTTCATGTTTTTCTTCTCCTTTTCAAAAATATTTTATTGAATCCGCACATAGCGGTAACTTCCGTGTTTTGCTGTGTGCAGTCACAACCGTATCAGATTCTGTACGCCTTGAAATGGTGATGAGTTCGCTGTTTTTCCTTTGGGGGATCCTTTTCGTAATCTCCGTAAAGGCTTCTCAGATATGAGTCAAAGCCTGCGGGAGCGGGGAAGGTCTCGCCCTCAAAGGTAACTTCTGTGGTGCTTTCAAAGAGTTCTTTCGGAAGGATCTCCTTTGTGCCGTAAACAGGCCAGACAACACAGCCTGCGTTATCTGTTGTGCTGTCAGCTTTAAGGGCACCCTTCTGAAGCTTATTTATAAAGTGAGCGGCACCCAGAGCCTTGCAGTAAACAGCGCTTATCTTTTTGAGAATACTTTTCAAGGGGTTGGGAGACGATATCCTGAGATTCTTTGCAAGTCTCAGCATCGTCATGGTTTTCATTTGCTTTTTTGCTTGCTTTACGGAGTCCTTTTCCCAATAGTCCAGGGGGAAGATGTCGATGTCCACACCCAAGTCAACTCCGTTGTTATTGTTGTTTTCTATGCGTCTTGTGGTCATGTCACAGAGCTTTGCAAAGGGAAAAGCATAGCCCTTTACTCGCTCGGGAGAGAAAAGCTTCAGGCCTTCGGTGTCCGTAAATTCCTTTATGAGGATATCGTAGTCTTTTCTCGGAATGAAGATATCTATGTCATCGTCCCAAGGAATGAAGCCCTGATATTTAACGGCTCCGAGCAGAGTTCCGTTGCTGAGAAAATAGCTTAAATTGTGATTTGTGAGGAAATTGCGCAGATGAAGGAGAAGGTCCATCTCAATCTGCCTGAGCTCTTCGAGAGAAAGCTCCTTTTGCACAAAACCACAACCTTTCTTTTTAGGGATCACTGCCAGAAGAACATATAGTTGCCCTGTCCCTGTCCGTTACCTGTAATGTTTGTGAGGAAGAGATAGGAGAAAAGCGCAAAGACAAACATCTTGATAAAGAAGTTTGCTCTGGTGTTCTGCTGCTTGAAGATATAGCCCATATAAACAGCTTCATAAACGTAGAAGAACAGACCGATGCGGTCAACAAATCTCCATGCGTAGCCGATACTTGTAAGTGCAAGACCTACAATGTAGGCACATCTTGTGAAGCGTCTGAGCTTCGAAATTTCTCCGCTTGAATCGCTTTCGGTTTTATCAAGCAGGAAGATAGTAACTATCATTAGCGCCATCTTTACAAGAAGCATAAAGCCGAAATCAACTGTCATCTTGCCGAGATAGCTTGAGTATTTTACAAGGTTTGAGTAAGCGTAAAGACCTACAAAAGGAATAACAATAATAGAAAAAATCAGGACACGCTTGTGCCTTTTTGAAAGATTTTTCCAGTTAAACAGGTTGAAATAAATACAGATGAAACTCAGAAGTGCGCTGGTGTGGAACAAGCTGGCTACCATTACCAGTAGGAGAAATGTGATGTTTTTACCCTTGAGAAGATACCTTGTTGCGTAGAATACGATGGCAACAGCAACATACTGTCGGGTAAGATTGATGGAGGACATAAAGAATACCGAGTAATATGCAAATACTGCCCAGCTGAAGGAAATCTGCTCTCTCATCTCCCAGAGTCTCAAAACAACGAGGAGGTTGGTGACTACTGCGAAGAACAGCAGGTACAGCTGAGGATCTCTCAGCACAAAGGAAAGAGCGTAACAGATATATCTGAAGGACCACTCCATTCCGTATGCAAGCTTGAGCTGTCCCTCTATGATGTATTCAATTGCGTTTACATAGCCCGGAGTATCAAGTCCGACGCTTTCGTGTCTGAGTCCTGCGACCAGAGAGAAAACAGCTATTACTACGAATATAAAGGCCTTGTTTTTTGAAAGTTCAGCAAGTTTTGCGAAAAGCAGAGCCACAACAAACATACCAATATATACAATATAGGTCTGCATTCTAAATTCACCTTAAAAAATCTTATTTATGTGCCAGTAGAGGGCGGGGCTTATCTTATAAAGGAAAGCCTTTCTTTTTGTTTTCTTTTTATATGCATTGGAAACAATGAAGTCCTTGTGGAGATATTCCTTGCCGTACTGATAAAGTTTTCCGTCCTGAAAGAGGGAAAGATACTTGTTGACAAGCATATCCTTGAGAAGAGCTTTAAGCTCTTCGTCAGAGAGCTTGTCGTAAATAAGAGAGAGAGACTCGCAGGTGCTGAATAAATCTGAGGCGTTCTTTCTCTTGTCCTTCTTTGTTGTGATGGAGTCGGGACGGATTATATAGTGATAATAGGTCTCACCTGTGTTGATAACTTTCTTTGCCGAAAGGAGAGCTCTGGGGGTGAATTCCTCATCCTCGTGATAAATACCCTTTTTGAAGAAAAGGGAGTTTTCGAGGAGGAATTCTCTTCTGCAGATGTAAAGCCACGCCGCCATGGGAAGCTTTCCTTTTTTGACGGAGTCGGAGAGAAAACCCTCGCCGCTGTAAATTCTGTTATTCTCAATTCCCGAGTGGACAATGCTTGCGGGTGCTCCCTCGGGAATACCGTCGGAAACAATAATGTCGGGGCTGTCTTTTACAAATCGCGCCATTCTTTCGCAGGCGTCAAGGTCAATGTAGTCATCGGAGTCAACAAACATGACGTACTGACCGCGAGCTTTCCTGATACCCTCGTTACGGGCATCGGAAAGACCGCCGTTGGGCTTGTGGATTACAACTATACGGTTGTCCTTTTCGGCAAAGCTGTCGCACATTCCGGGACAGCTGTCAGGGCTTCCGTCATCCACAAGAAGTATCTCAATGTTCTTTTCGGTCTGATTTGTGAGCGCAGATACACAGCGCTCAAGATATTTTTCAACTTTATAAATAGGAACTACTATGGAGAATAAGGGTGATTGCATTGTATCGTCTCCCGAAATTTTACTGGTTGTCGCCTAAAACGCTGTTTTCCCAAGCCTCGAAAGCCTCGGCGGATTCAAAGCTTTCAGCAAAGGCCTCCTGAAGCTCTGCGCTTAATTCGGAAAACTCTGCCCAAGTGTATTCATCAGGAGCTTTTCCGCCGTTCTCCCAAGGAATTGGCTCGGAGGAGGGCTGATAACTTCCGCCGGTGATTCGCTGTTCCCACTTATTGAAAGCCTCAGCGGACCCGAAACTTTCTACGAAAGCCTCCTGCTGGACTGCGCTCAGAGCATTGAACTCATCCCAGGTGTAGGCTGCGGGAGCTTTTCCGCCGTTTTCCCAGGGAAGATAGTTGGGATCGGTATTTTCTGTGCTGTTCTGTGAATTGCCGTCTTCATCGTTCTTTTTGCAGGCTGTCAGGGTGAATGCTGAAAGCACAGCCAAAGCGCAGAGAAGGAGTGCAAGAATTCGTTTCATATCAAATCATCCTTTTTAATATTTGACGTTGTCAGGAGTTTTCTTTTTTGAAGTCATCGTAGGAAAGAAGTTCCTTGTAGCCGCGGGCACCGTTTTTCATCCATCTGAGCTTTTCACTCATTTTCATCTGCTTGCGCTTTCTTGAGCGAAAGAGGAAATAGAGCATCCAGAAGAACTTGAGTCTGGGTCTCACTGCCTGATAGAAGGCGCCCTTGCCGTAGTAGAACTTTTCGTTATATCCGGTAAACCAGGAGGAGGCTTCGAAGGAGACTTTTCCGATAGTTTCCTTTGAAACGTAGAACTTAAGCCCTGCCTTTCTCAGATCGGAGAGGAATATGCTGTCCTCGCCCGAGGGGAAGGTGCATCCGCCGCCGAAGAGAGAGGTGAAGTAAACGTTAGCTTTCCTGACACTTTCAAGTCTGAAAGCGATACGGATACCGCCGAAAGGCAGATTTTTCATGCGATGCCACTTTTTTGTGGTGCTAAATTTCACGAGAGATCTGTTCTTTTCGTCGTCGGATTCAAAGTGGAAGATCATCACATCCGCGTCGGGATGACTCTCAAATTCCGAGACTACACGTTTTTTCATATCGTCATCATAGACCACGTCATCGTCAGCCAGAAGACAATACTTACCGGTTGCATACATGAGAGTCAGGTTGCGGTTGATACCGACGCCCCTTGTCTGAGTGGAAATCATTCTTGCGGTGTTTGAGTCGCCGAACTTCATTTCCTCAAAGGAGGTATGGTCACATTGATTGGCAAAAATGACATCACAATTGATGTTCATTTCCTTGATTTTTGAAAAATCCTTTTGATGCATGGTGGCGCATAGTATTTCTAAATCAGCCATTTTGACTCCTCTTTAGGTGAAACTTAAAAGCCTTATTGCTTTATAGACTTTTTATACTTGATTTTCTTGATAACTCCGAAGAACAGATTGCGAAGGGTAAGTATCGTGGCGCTGAACTTCGATTTTTTCTCGGCAACGTGCCAGAGAATGTAGTGATGCTTTATGAGCTTGAACTTGCTGCCGCTGGAGACCGAGCCGTCGTGCTTGATGTATGAGGAAAGACACTCTGCCAGTCTGTAAGCCTTGGTCTTTTCAATGACCTTGAGCCACATTGCGTAGTCGTTGTTTACTTTGATGGGTTCAACCTGAATGAGACCTACATACTCTCTGTCATACATTACCGTAATGGTGGAGAAGTAGCAGTAGTTCTTCATTCTCCTTTTGTTTATGACCTTGGGAGCGGTGTAAACATAAGGCAGCCACTGTCCCTCAAGCTGAATGTTGTAGTCGGTGAAGGAGAATTTATAGTTGTTTTCCTTCATAAATGAAAGCTGTTTCTCAAGCTTTTCTTTGTGCCACACATCATCGCTGTCGAGAAAGGCAACCCATTTGCCCCGGGCTTCTCTGAGCGCTCTGTTTCGGGAGATGGCGGCACCGCTGTTTTTTTCGTTTCGGAGATATTTTATCCGCCCGTCTGAGAGAAAGGGCCTGATGATTTCGGCTGTGTTGTCTGTGGAGCAATCGTCAACGATAATGAGCTCCCAGTCTGAGTAGGTCTGGGAAAGGACGGACTCCAGAGAGTCTTTTATGTAGCCTGCCGTGTTGTAGGCAGGCATAACTATTGATATCAGATCGCTCATCCTGCTCTCCTTATTTATCACTTAATCTGTAACGCTTGAGAATGCGGGATTTTTCAACGCTTCCGCATCTCTTAAAGCCTGCCTTCTCGATTCCTCTGACAGAGGGGGTGTTGTTTTCATCCACACTCATGTAGAAGACAGTTTGCTCATTTCCCATCTGCGCAAGAATCTTTGAGAGTACCTTGGGGTAGATGCCCTGACCTCTGAATTCTGGCTGGGTAAAGCAGGGACCGATTATGTAGTCGCCCTTTTTGAGAAAGGGAAACTTGAAGCATCGGGGAACCACATAGGAGGAATGCATAACCTCGCCTTTTTCGCTTACAGCGTAGAAAAGTCTGGCTTTTCCCAATGTCATCAGCTGGAAATAAAACCGCACAAAGCCTGTTTTGGGATTTTTCTTCTCCCCCTTGCGGAAATACCCTCTGAGAAGAGAAGGGGTGAACTGCTCAACGCTGAAAGGAAGAGTAGCGGACTCAGTATTCGGCTTTTTTTCACTGCGGTACAAAAGCTTCATTGTTATTTCCTTTCACTGGCGTATTCCTGCATTTTAAGCAGGGAGTTGATGAGATGAATGATTCTGATTTTGTCAAGCTTTGCAAGAAGCTTGCGGAATACAAAGAGTATCTTCATAAGCCACTTTATCTTAGGACTATATTCTATATGAAGGTTACAATAGGCTTTTCTGTATCCGAATCTTCTTATCTTGTACTCCTGAGTGCCGGTGACGTGATTTATAGTTCTCTCACCGGAGGAGATGTATCTTTTCTTTTGTTCATTGATGTAGTGGGTAACTATGGTGAAATAAAGGATGTCCGACACACAGCACCTGGAGTAATCGGGATCAAATTTGGCGATGAGAGTTTTGATGAAATCACCGCAATCCTCGATTATCATATATCCGATGAGGGTCTGGGTCTCAGCTTCAAAGCCGCCCCAGCAGGTGTATTTTTCGTCACATTCCTTGCAGTGAAGGAGGAAGTCATCCCAGCTCATGGGTGTTCCTGCGGATTTATATTTTTTAAAGGCCGACAGATAGACTCTGTAAAGGTCCCGGGAGTTTTCCGTCATGGTGATAACTCTTGCACAGCTTCTCTTGAGAGCCTTGCGGATGGACTTCCTTTCGATGGAGGGGATGGCATCAATATCAAAGGGATCGTCCTTGATTACATACCACCAATCGGTTTCGTAACCGCAGTCGAAGTCGGTCGTCCACCTTGCCAGAAGAGGCTTTGGATCCATTTTCCAGATGCTCTTGTCCTTTATGGGAGTAAGGTCGGGAGTTTCGTGGGGAGCGGTGGTGGGAATAGCCGCGTGGTTGTAATATTCCCAATCCTTGAAAGTCATCTCTTTACGCCTCCAGTAATTCTCTTGCCTCTGCCTGTCGGGCATCGTAGGTTTCTTTGTCAATTTCGTTTTTCATCATAAGCCAGTCGCCCAGGTCAATATCAGACATTGTACCCTCTCGGGCGATATCGCTTTTTTTGAGAACCTTGCCCACAGTCCGGAAAATAATCTTCATATCTGAGAGGAAGGTGATTCCTTCGTCTATGTACTGCAGGTCATAGTCAATTTTTTCTTCCCAGGTAATGTTGTTTCTGCCGTTTACCTGAGCAAGTCCCGTAAGTCCGGGACGGACGCTGTGACGGCGGCGCTGCTCCTTTGTCATGAAAACACAGTCCCTCACAAGGAAGGGTCTGGGTCCGCAGAGGGAGAGGTCACCTTTGAGAATGTTAATAAGCTCGGGAAGCTCGTCAAGAGAGGTGCTTCTCAGCCAGATACCGTATTTTCCCAGTCTCTTGTCATCAGCAAGCAGATTGCCGTTTTCATCCTTTTCGTTGGTCATGGTGCGGAATTTGATAAGCCTGAAAATTTTCTCTTTGCCGAAGCGATCCTGTTTACCGGGTCTTGGCTGAAGAAAGAAGGGGTTTCCCTTCATGGCCACGGCTCCCACCGCAATCAGGACAATAAGCAGGGGAGAAAGCAGGACGAGAGCCAGCGCCGAAGCAACTATATCAAACAATCGCTTAAAGAATTTCGAGTACATTATGTAACCTCACATAAAGTTTCTCAAAGGATTTAAAGACTCTGAGAATTTTATCAGAA
>JAZSME010000111.1:0-5570 GCA_045535715.1 Ruminococcus sp.
CATTATATGCTTTCTTGGCTTCTTCTGCTTTTTGCATAAGATTCTTGGCGTCTTCTTCGATCCTTGCAATTTCTGAAGATCGGCTGAGAAGACCGGAGTTTTTTGAAAAAGAACCGCCTGTGAGGGATCCGCCTGCATTTACAACCTGACCGTCAAGAGTAACTGCTTTAAACTTATATCCGTACTTCTTTGCGGCAGTTGCGGCTGAGTTCAGATCCTCAAAAATAACGATTCTGCCTAGAAGTGAGAGAAGAATATTCTCGTACTCCTTATCTGAGGAGCAAAGATCGCTGGCTATTCCGATAAAGCCGTAACAATCATCAATGCCTTTTTCGTCAAGCTTTCTTCCTTTGATATTGGTAACGGGCAAGAAGGTTGCGCGTCCTGCATTTTTCTGTTTAAGATAAGAAATAGCACGCTTAGCATCTTCTTCAGAGGCTGTTACAATATTTTGCATTGCAAAGCCCAAAGCTGTTTCGATGGCGACTGCATATTCAGAAGGTACAGTAATGATTCTTGAAACCGGACCTCTGATGCCTTTAAGTTCACCTGCTTTTGCGGCGTTGATTACAGATTTTACGGAATGATTAAACCCATCCATATTCTGCTCAAGATCACGGAGAACTTTTGCTTTTCTGGATTTTTCCATTGAGTCAAGAGTAAGTTTATCTGCTTTTTCTTTAAGTGCAGTAAGTTTTTCAGCTCTTGAAGAGAGTTTGAGTTCGAGTCCTTTAATTGAATTGGTAAGCTGAGTAACGGTTTTCTTCTGAGCTTCTACGTCGGAAGAATACTTCTCTAACATTTCGGAAAGCGATTGAGTCTGACTCTTTAGCTTTTCTTTATTCTCATTAAGTGAAGAAACTCTGCTCTCAAGCTCTGCAATCGATGAAACGCTTGTCATAAGCGTAACTCTGGCATCAGCCTGACGAGCGCTGAGCGTAGCGATGGTTGCAGTTATTTCCTGAAGTACATCAGAACTGCGGCTTGCATCAACATTTATATTGTTGAGTGTATCCGCAATCTCATCGTAGTCTTTCTGCTTGTTAATAACGGAAAGTGTCAGACTTTCAATAAGCTTATGTTTATCTTCTATTTCCTTAAGAATATCTACTGCAAAAATCTCAATTTGTTCGAGATCGATGTTGATTCTGTTAATGTTTTCGGTGTTATGAAGAATATTATTCTCAGAAACAGAAACCTGAGAACGTTTTTCAGCAATCTGAGACTCACAATCAGAAATGTGGGCTCTTAATTCTGAAAGTTTTGTAGTAAGCTGTCCGCTTTCAAAATATAGATTCTCAGTTTTTTCGGAGATTTCTCCGATGACCCTGTCAGCTTCGGCAACCTGATTTTCACTGATGAGGATCTTATCCTCGTGGTCCTTGATGACTCCGGCAGATTTATTGAGTGTATCAAGCCACAGAGCGATCTCAAGGCCGCGCTTTTCTTCAGAAAACTCAAGGAATGACTGTGCTTTTTTTGCCTGATTCTTCAAGGGACCGACGCGACTTTCAAGCTCTGTTACGATATCGCGAAGACGAACAAGGTTGTCCTCTGTATGAGCGAGCTTTCTTTCTGCTTCGGTTTTTCTGTAACGATAGCGGGATATTCCTGCAGCTTCTTCGAAAATCTCTCGTCTGTCCTCGCTTTTAGAAGATACGATGCTGTCAATTTTGCCCTGGCCGATCATGGAGTAACCATCTCTGCCGAGACCGGTGTCCATAAACAACTCGTTTACATCCTTGAGACGCACCTGAGTGTGATTGATGAGATACTCACTTTCACCGCTTCGGTAATATCTTCTCGTAACAGCAACTTCATCGCCGTCGAATCGAAGCATTCTGTCGGAATTATCGATGCTCAGGGTAACCTCTGCAAAGCCTTGCTGCTTTCTTGAAGTTGTGCCGTTGAAAACCACATCTTCCATTCTGCTGCATCTGAGACTCTTTGGGGATTGTTCACCGAGCACCCAACGTATAGCGTCACTGATATTACTTTTGCCTGAGCCGTTAGGTCCTACGACAGATGTAATACCGGTGTTGAATGTTAGTTTAGTTTTGTCGGGAAAGGTTTTGAATCCTTGTAATTCTAATGATTTTAGGAGCATAATTTCAGCCTTCCTCTACCTTTATGTTTCGGCCTGAAAGCGTATTATCTGAAATAATCTTTACGCTGAAGCCCTCGTCTTTTAATAAATTGATGTTTTTTTTGCGTTGTCCTGTTGCTTTTGAGACAGCGTCAGGTGAAACAAAAACATTGAAAACTTTGCGGTCGCAAGATAATTTATTGATTTTTTCTTTGATCCTATCCAGAAAAATTTTGTTTTCGCAAAGTTCTCTGAATGCAGGATGAAATGCTCCTGCGATGATATTTTCTTCAAGAGTTTCGCTTGAATGAAGTCCGAGACGTATTACTTTAATACCGTTTTCTTCGAACATAGAAAGAAGCTTAGAGCAAAGCGAAACAGCTGAATCGAGTGTTTCAGGGAGGTATTCCCCTTTTATATATAATTCTTGAAGTTTTGTACCTTTTAGTGTAACTGTAGGATAAATTCTTACAGTATCAGGCGCAAGCTTAATGAATTCCTCAGCAGTATAAATATCCTTTTCACGGGTGCTTTTGTAAAGACCCGTCATCATCTGAAGACCCAGCGATATACCGTGTTCTTTTATGATATATGATGCATTTCTGACATCCTCGCTGCTGTGTCCTCTATCGTTAAAGAAAAGCACATCATCACACATAGACTGAGCGCCCAGTTCAATTGCAGTTACACCATAACTTTTGAGTAAAGCTACTGTTTGATGATTGATGCAGTCCGGACGTGTGGATATTCTGATGCCCTTAAGCTTGCAGATAAATTCCTTTGTTGCATCGAGTAAGGATATCATATAATCTCTGTCGATGGCTGTAAAACTGCCCCCGAAGAAGGCTATTTCTGAGTTCTTATTATCGATCCCTTTTGATAAAAGAGCTGTTTTTATGGCTTTTTTCACGTCATCGGGAGTAACCTTCTGAGTAACTCCGGTAATTTTGTGTTGGTCACAAAAACTGCATCTGTTGGGACAGCCGGCAAAGGGAACGAAAATCGATACGTTTGAACGCTTAATAACCCATCAACTCCAAAGCTTCACGAGCAGCCTGCTGTTCTGCTTCTTTTTTGCTTTTACCGCCGCCTCGACCAATTGAATTGGAATTCAGCATAACTTCTGCAACAAAATGCTTGTTGTGGTCAGGACCACTTTCGCTGATAAGTCTGTATTCTATCTTCTCGCCGGGGTTCTTCTGAACTATCTCCTGAAGGGTGGTTTTGTAGTCCTTGACAGGTCTCTTCCTGATATTTTTTATCTCTGACAAAATGAAATTTAGTACAAAATTCTTTGCACAATCATAGCCGCCGTCAAGGAAAATCGCAGCAATAAGGGCTTCGAAAGCATCAGACAAAATGGAAGGTCTGTCTGCACCGCCCCCGTGTCGTTCGCCTTTGCTCAACTTAATGTAGTCACCAAGGCTAATCTGCTTTGCAAATTTATAAAGAGTTTTTTCACAAACAAGCGAAGCTCTGATTTGCGTCAGATCACCTTCGGGAAGCTGAGAGAAATTAAGGAAAATGTAGTTTGTAACAATTAGAGAAAGAACTGAGTCACCTAAAAATTCAAGTCTTTCATTGCACTCTATACCATTTTTTGCTTCGTTTGAAAAGGACGAATGAGTCAAAGCAACACTAAGAAGTTGAGTATCTTTGAACTCATATCCGATTTTTCTTTCCAACTCATTCATGGATTATTCACCTGTTTCTGACATACTTTCATCAATAGTTTCGAGATGTCTGGTGATTTCTCCGACTACATCTCTTTCAACAAACTGTTTGGTGAGTTTAATTGCGTTCTTAAAGGAAACAGCATCAGAGTTGCCGTGAGCCTTGAACACAGGCTTTTTAACACCAAGAATGGGTGCTCCGCCAAGCTCACTGTAATCGAACTGCTTTTTAAGGCCTTTAACGTCCTTTTTAACAATATGAGCAGCTAATTTGTTCTTAATGTTTTTCATAAAAATGCCCTTGATTTTTTTCATCAATGCAAGAGCAACACCCTCGTATGTCTTGAGGATAAGATTACCGGTGAAGCCATCGCACACGAGAACATCGCAGATATCAGCGGTAATGTCTCTTCCTTCAACGTTTCCGACAAAGTTGAGAGAGGAATTTTTAAGAAGCTGGTACGCTTCCTGCTGAAGTTCAGTTCCTTTATGCTCCTCTGTTCCAACATTTGCAAGACCAACTCTTGGATTTTCAACGCCCATAACATTTTTCATGTATACGGAGCCCATAACAGCAAACTGTCTGAGCATCTCGGGACGAACCTGGAGATTGGCGCCGCTGTCAATAAGCATAAAACAACCTGTGTTTCCGGGAATTACGGGTGCAAAGCCGGGACGTGATATTCCTTTGATTCTTTTAACAAGTAATGTTGATCCGACGCAAAGTGCACCGCTGTTACCTGCAGAGATAAAAGCATCTCCCTCACCGGAGTGAAGAAGCTTAAGTCCCACTGCCATTGAACAGTCTTTTCTGGATTTCATGATTTCTGAGCCGGGTTCTTCGTTCGAGATAACAGAATCGCTATGTACTATTGTGAAAAGTTTGGGGTCAATTCCCTGCTCAGCACAAACTTTGTTTATGATTTTTTCATCGCCAACCAAAGTGATATCCACAGAGAATTCCTTTACTGCGGCTGCGCTTCCTTCAATAATGGCAAGAGGTGCATTATCTCCGCCAAAAGCATCAACTATAATTCTCATTACACTCATAACCTTTCATTGATGAATTCGTCCAGAATATCAAGGGAACGCTGAGCATAAGCTTCTCCTCTGAGCTTTTTGTCGCGTGGACGCTCTTTAAGTTCAGGAAGAAGACCAAAGCTTGCTCCCATAGGCTGAAATTTAACGACGGTTTCATCTGTAATGTATCTTGCAAGAGCACCAATCATTGTCTCCGCCGGCAATGTAATGGTTTCTTTACCTAAAAATATATTTGCTGCGTTTATACCGGCCATCAGACCTGATGATGCAGACTCCATATACCCTTCGACGCCTGTAAGCTGTCCTGCGAAAAAAAGATTATTTCGAAACCGAGCAGAATAATCAGAGTTAAGTAATCTGGGGCTGTCAATAAATGTGTTTCTGTGCATTACACCATATCTGACAAATTCTGCATTTTTAAGTGCAGGAATCAGACCAAAAACACGTTTCTGCTCAGTGAATTTCAGATTCGTCTGAAATCCGACCAGATTGTACATAGAGCCTTCTTTGTTCTCTTTGCGAAGCTGAAGAACTGCCCAAGGACGATGCCCCGTTCTGGGATCCCTAAGTCCAACCGGCTTCATGGGACCGAATCTTATTGTATCCTCTCCCCTTTGAGCCATAATCTCAATGGGCATACAGCCTTCGTAAACCTTAGGGTCCTGCACATCGAAATCATGCAGAGGCGCACGTTCAGCAGAAACTAGCTCCTTGTAGAAGATATCGTATTCTTCTTTATTCATGGGACAGTTGATGTAGTCATCTCCATC
>JAZSME010000131.1:0-3398 GCA_045535715.1 Ruminococcus sp.
TATTACCATGTCGGTACCAAGAACGGTCCTCTCCTTCTGGCTACCCTTATGGATTACTCCCAGTTCAGCGAGGAAAATACAGTATACGATATCGTATACAATGGTGATGCAGACAAGGACGGCATAAGTCTTTATGATAATCCTGAAGATGGCGGAGCAGGTATGGTTCAATACTTCTCCTATGCATCCAACTCTACCCTTAACGGCGTTTGTACTGTTAACAAGGAACTGGCTGAGATGCTGAAGCAAGTCGCTGAGGTAGCAGGTTTTGAGGATGACGAGAACGAGTGGCTGAAAATATGTAAGTATTATCAGGCATACGGCAAGGGTGCAGAGCAGCTTAAGGACCCCATCAAGGGACTGGCAGGTTTCAGTGCCTACGAGACTGTAGTTGGTAAAGATGTACCTACAAACAGCTTCTACTATGACAGAGCTATTATCCCCAGAGGTATGTTCTCTAAGTTTGTTCCCACACAGTCGGGTGTTTATCGCTTTACATCAAAGAGTGATTACGAAGACGGCATTGAGGCTTGGGTGTTTGACGAGAATTGTCAGCTTGTATACACCTACGCTCACGACGAGAGAATGTTCGACGATTTGAAGAACTGCTCAATTGTTTATTATATGGAAGCAGGTAAGACCTACTACATCAATATGGCATTTTGGGATATTTACCATGTTGGAACCATTAACTATGATGTAGAGTTCCTGGGTTCAACCTATAGCCACTTCCGTGCTGCATCTCCCGGATTCTTCACCTATGATACAGATGCTACAGGCAGTGCAATGTACGATGTTATTGATGGCGGTATTACACCTGAACTCAAAGACGGTAAATATTACGACTCAAAGGGCGGTAGCCTTATTTACGCAGACTTTACAGGTCTTACCAATATCTTTGACCGTTCAATCGCTACTATGATTGATATGGGAAGCTTTGACTTCAGCAAAACTGAAAGCGACGATGAGATTCTCTTCTATCTTGAAAAGAACGACAACGATATAGAGAAAACCAAGGAGTATCTGGAAGAATTCTGGGGCGAGGAATACGATGATTACGCAGAACTGTATCAGATAGAAGATGTGTTTGAGGGTAAATATCACGGAAATGGTGAGGATTACACCGAAGAGATGCGCGGATATCTCAGCAAGATTGATACCTCCGGTACAGAGCGTGACGGTTGTGTTGTTGTTGACGAAAGACTGGCAGAGATTCTTACTGAGCTTATGGATAAATTCACCTTTGAGGATGTTGAGAATTCTTGGCTCAAGTTGTGCTACTATTACGATTATATGGGTTAATATATCGTTAGTTAGAAAGCGGGAATTAATATGAAAATAGCAAAAAAAATTATTTCACTTTTACTTGTTGCGGTTTTCTGTTTGAGCCTTATGGTTCTGACAGGCTGTAATGAGGAAGTAACCTATACAGTAACTCTTAAGGATGCTTTGGGTAATCCTTATGAAAGCGGTGTTGTTGTTCAGTTTATGAACGGCTCCAAACAGGCAGGTATGCAGACCTGTGATGAAAACGGTGTTGCAAAAAAAGCGCTTAAAAGTGGCAAGTACACGGTTGCTCTTAAGTTTGCAAGTGAGGATGTAGAGTATCACTACGACGAGGTAACACTCACAGCTGCTAACCCCGATGCAGAGATTGTCTTATCCTACAAGGCTTCCAAGTCTATGGATTTGTTTGCAGGTGACGGTCAGTACACCGCCTATGATGTGGTTGCTGGTTGCACTTATGTGGAGCTTAAAGAAGGTCGTAACTACTTCCTGTATTCACCCGTACAGGCAGGTAACTATGAATTTTCTGTGGTAGGTGGCAACAATGTTCAGCTTGGCTACTACGGTATGCCCTCCTTTGTACAGGAAAACTCCGCTTGTGAGGTTGTAGATAACAAATTCACACAGAACATCAAGGCTGATATGATTAACAGCAGTTCTGTCGGCGGTACCATTACCTTGGTTATAGGTATTGATGCAGAGAAGGATGACAACTGTGTTCTTGCTATTAATCGTCTGGGCGATCCTATCAAGACTATAGAGGATGAGCCCTGGGTTAAATATGAGCAGAAGTCAAAACCTTCGGCCTATACTCTTCCTGCAGGTGCAGAGATTAAGGAAATTGACCTGACTGCATCTACAGATACATACAATCTTGTATACAACGAGGGAGACGGATTTTATCATCTGGACTCAGAGGATGGCCCTCTGATGCTTGTATATCTTACCGAGAATTGTCAATATATCGACTGTTTTGAGTCTATTGTTGACCGCACCGGTATCAGAAGATATTACTTTGACGAAAACGGTGAGTTTGAGAGCAAAGTAGATTTTACAGAATGTGTTATAGAATACATTGATTGTGCAGACGAAGAAGCAGGTGTTTATCCTCTTACTGAGGATTTGAAGCATATTATTACTGAATACGGTTCATATAATCAGTGGTGGGATCCTGAAAGTCCTAACTTTAGATTTAAGGATATGGATGGTAACAGCCTTAATGATATCAACACAGAAATCGCTTGGATGCTTATGTGTTGCTATATAGAGTAATTGATGATGAAAAGGTATTTATTGAAAATTTTATGCCTTTGTATGGTGATTGTGTTGCTGGGTATGTGTTCCGGTTGTACGCAAAACCCATCAGAAGATGAGGATGGTCCCGCACTGGTAACTGATGCGGTGCTCTCTGAGAGCAGTTACAGTCTTGGCGACCAGATGGGGGACTACACCTTGACGGATATTAAGGGCAACACCTACACTTTCTCTGAAATTTTGAAGGAGAAAGAGGCTATTGTTCTCAATTTCTGGTTTATTAACTGCGGTCCTTGTAAACTCGAATTTCCTTATCTGGATGAGGCTTACAAGCTTAATAGTGATAAGGTAGAGGTTTTGGCTATTAATTGCTCTGACTCTATAGAGGATATAGAGAAGTTCGCTGAGGAATGGGGATTGAGTTTTCCCATTATCAGCGGCGACCCGGCTTGGGAAGGCAGTATCGGTATTATGGGCTATCCCACAACAGTTATTGTTGACCGCTTCGGAACAGTTTCTTTGAAGCACACGGGATACATAGACAATACCGACACATTTTTGAGTATTTTCGAGTTTTTTACTGCTGAGGACTATGTTCAGACAGTAGTAAGAAACGTTGAGGATATAATTTAATTTTGGGAGTGACAATAATGAAAAAAGTATTAGCAATTTTTGCAGTTATCTGTCTTGTGTTCTGTTTTGCAGCCTGTACTGATAACGGCGGCAATAATCCCACAGAACCCGAAACATCTGTTGAGACTACAGCAGCAACACAGGCCGAGAGTGAAGCATTCAAGGTTAACGTTGTTGACGCTGAGGGCAATGGTGTTAAGGGTGTTATGGTTCAGATTTGTAAG
>JAZSME010000072.1:0-1969 GCA_045535715.1 Ruminococcus sp.
TGGGGTTAACCTCGATGATATAAACGTCATCGTTCTTGTCAACAATGAACTGAATGTTGTAGAGACCCACGATGCCGAGTCCCAGTCCCAGCTTCTTTGCGTATTCAAGGATAACGCCCTTTACCTTGTCAGAGATACTGATTGCGGGATAGTCGCTGATGGAGTCGCCTGAGTGAACGCCTGTACGCTCTACAAGCTCCATGATACCTGCAACGAATACGTCTGTGCCGTCGCAAACTGCGTCAACCTCTACCTCTTTGCCCATAATGTACTTATCAACAAGTACGGGCTTGTCCTCGTCGATTTCAACGGCGGTTCTCAGATATACTCTGAGCTGCTCTTCGTTGGCAACGATCTGCATTGCTCTGCCGCCTAAAACGAAGGAGGGACGAACAAGTACGGGGTAGCCTATTTCATTTGCAGCATTTACACCGTCTTCGATATTTGTAACTGCGGTGCCCTTGGGCTGAGGAATATGGAGTTCTGCAAGGATTCTCTCGAAGCTCTTTCTGTCCTCTGCTCTGTCAATGGCCTCTACGTCTGTACCGATAACTGTAACACCGCGTCTGCCGATAGGTTCTGCAAGGTTGATAGCTGTCTGACCTCCCAGAGAAGCAATAGCCTCGTATGCCTTTTCAAACTCAACAACGTTCATAACGTCCTCAGGAGTGAGAGGCTCAAAGTAGAGCTTGTCAGCAGTTGTGTAGTCGGTGGAAACTGTTTCGGGGTTATTGTTGATGATGATAGCCTCGATACCTGCCTGGCGGATGGTGGAAACAGCGTGAACTGTGGAGTAGTCGAACTCAACGCCCTGTCCGATACGGATGGGACCTGCACCGAGAACAAGAGTCTTCTTCCTGTCTGTCACAATGGATTTGTTCTCACCCTGATAACTTGAGTAGAAGTAAGGAATGTAGGCATCTGTGTGGCAGGTGTCAACCATTCTGTAAACGGGGAAGATTCTATTCTCCTTACGGAGAGCGAAGATCTCATCGTCGGTCATACCCCAAAGGATTCCGATGAACTTATCGGAGAAGCCGATTTTCTTGGCTTCCTTAAGGGTCTCCACATCACCCTTGTTATTTCTGATTACTTCCTCGAAATCAACGATCATCTTGAGATTCTCAAGGAAGAGTTCTGTAATAGCTGTAACTTCGTGGATCTTCTCTACTGTCTCTCCTCTTCTGAAGAGCTCAGCTACTGCGAAGAAGTTGTCATCGTGGAAGCCCTCGATGTAGGAGTAGATTTCCTCGGTTGTCCACTTTGTAAACTTAGGCATAAAGAAGTGGCAAACGCCTGTCTCAAGAGAGCGTACTGCCTTGAGCAGACACTCCTCAAGAGTGGAACCGATACCCATAACCTCACCTGTTGCTTTCATCTGAGTGGAAAGCTCATTGGAAACTGTGGGGAATTTATCGAAGGGGAAACGGGGAAGCTTTGCTACCACGTAGTCAAGTACGGGCTCAAAAGCTGCGTTTGTATTTGCAATTTTGATCTCCTCAAGGGACATACCTACTGCAATCTTAGCAGTTACTCTTGCAATGGGATAACCGGAAGCCTTGGAAGCAAGAGCAGAGGAACGTGAAACTCTGGGGTTAACCTCAATGAGGTAGTATTCTGATGTATCAGGATTGAGAGCATACTGTACGTTACAACCACCCTCAATTTTGAGAGCCTTGATGATCTTCAGTGCGCTCTCTTTAAGCATTGTGAAGTCCTCGTCCGAGAGTGACATAATGGGGGCCACAACCATGGAGTCGCCTGTGTGAACACCAACAGGGTCGATGTTCTCCATACCGCAGATCATAATTGCATGGTCGTTGGAGTCACGCATAACCTCAAACTCGATCTCCTTGTAGCCCTTAACACTCTTCTCGATGAGAACCTGAGATACGGGAGAGAGCTTGAATGCGTTTCTGCCCTTCTCAACCAGCTCTTCCTCGTTGTAAGCAAAGCCGCCGCCTGTACC
>JAZSME010000023.1:0-3463 GCA_045535715.1 Ruminococcus sp.
ATATCTCATAACCCTCACAAAGACAAAAGGAGCCGCGGCAATTGCCACAGCTCCTGAAAATTATTTATCAATAAAGCTTCGCACCTGCGGGGATTCTGTTTGATACCATAAGGAGATTTAATTTCTCCTCACCCTCCTCGGTGTGCACAGCAGAGAGGAGCATACCGTTTGACTCGGTACCCATCATTGCTCTGGGGGGAAGGTTCACGATTGCAACCAGGGTCTTGCCCACAAGCTCCTCGGGCTCATAGTAAGCGTGAATACCGGAGAGGATGATTCTCTCCTTGCCGGTACCGTCGTCAAGGGTGAACTTGAGAAGCTTCTTTGACTTGGGAACAGCTCCGCACTGGAGTACCTTGACTGCTCTGAAATCAGACTTTGAGAAGGTCTCGAAATCCACAAACTCCTCGAAGAGAGGCTCGATCTCAACCTTGGAGAAGTCGATGACCTCCTCCTTTTCCTCCTCGGAAGCTCTGAGATTCTTTCTGCTCATATGCATGGGCTTCATTGTGGGGAACAGAAGAACGTCACGAATTGATGCGGAGTCGGTAAGAAGCATAACAAGTCTGTCGATACCCATACCCATACCGCCTGTGGGAGGCATACCGTATGAAAGAGCTGTGAGGAAGTCCTCATCGATCTCGTTTGCCTCGTCGTCACCTGCCTCACGAAGCATCATCTGATGCTCAAATCTTGAGCGCTGGTCAATGGGGTCATTGAGCTCTGTGTAAGCGTTTGCAAGCTCTCTGCCTGTAACGAAGAGCTCGAATCTGTCTACAAGAATGGGGTTGCTCTCAAGACGCTTTGTAAGGGGAGAAACCTCTACGGGATAATCTGTGATAAATGTGGGCTGTACGAGTTTTTCCTCTACAAACTCCTCGAAAGCGGTGTTGAGGATGTTGCCCCATGTGTCTGTGGGCTTAACCTCAAGGCCAAGAGTCTTTGCAACTTCCTTTGCTTTCTCTGTATCACCCATAAACTCGGAGAAATCAACACCTGAATACTCCTTTACAGCGTCCATCATAGTCATACGCTTGAAGGGAAGCTTGAGGCTGATGGCCTCGCCCTGATAGGAGATTTCGTCTGTGCCGTTTGCAGCCAGACAGCAGCGGTTAACTATCTGCTCTGTTCTCTCCATCATGCCGCGAAGGTCTGTGTATGCCTCGTAGATTTCGATGGTGGTAAACTCAGGGTTGTGCTTAACGTCCATACCCTCGTTTCTGAAGAGTCTGCCGATTTCGTAAACCCTCTCCATACCGCCTACGATAAGTCTCTTGAGATAAAGCTCGGTGGCGATTCTCAGGTACATATCAATGTCCAGAGTATTGTGGTGAGTGATGAAGGGTCTGGCGTTTGCGCCGCCTGCAATAGTGTTGAGAACAGGAGTCTCAACCTCGAAATATGCGTTTGAATCAAGATACTTTCTGATTTCGGACACGATCTTTGTGCGCTTTCTGAAGGTATCCATAACATCGGGATTCATAATCATATCCACGTATCTCTGACGATAGCGGAGATCGGGATCCTTGAGACCGTGGAACTTCTCGGGAAGGGGAATGAGGGATTTTGCAAGGAGCTTTACTTCTTTTGAGTGAATTGAAACCTCACCCATCTGAGTTCTGAAAACAAAGCCCTTGATTTCAACGATATCGCCGATATCCCACTTCTTAAGGCCTGCGTAAGCCTCCTCACCCAGGTCATCAAACTTTGAGAAAATCTGGATCTTGCCGGAAACATCCCACAGATCCATAAACATAACCTTGCCCTTGCCGCGCTTGGACTTGATTCGACCTGCCACGCAGACAGTCTTGTCCTCAAACTCCTCGAAGTTCTCAACTATATCCTTTGCATAGGTGTCTCTCATGGAGGTGTTGACCATAAAGGGGTCGTTGCCTGCTTCCTGAAGGGCACGGAGCTTTTCCATACGGATCTGCTGCTGTTCGCTTACATTTTCATAAGCAGAAGATACATTTGCTTCACTCATATCTAAAATCCTTTCCAATTATTCGTTAGGTGTAAACGGCGAAAAAGGGCGACCTCAGCCGCCCGATATGCCCTATTACTTTGAGATTTCAAGAATCTTGAAACCGATTACGCCGGAGGGCGCTTCAATTTCAACCACGTCTCCTGCTTTGTGTCCGAGAAGGCCCTTGCCGATGGGAGACTCGTCAGAGATCTTTCCCTCCTTGGGATTTGCCTCGTTGGAGCCTGTGATACGGTAGGTTACCTCTCTGCCCAAAGTAATGTTCTCAAGCTTTACCTGAGAGCCAACACGAACAATTTCGCTGTTAATGTCATTTTCATCAATAATAACCGCTACCTTAAGTGTAGCCTCGATGGTCTTGATTCTTGCCTCGAGAATTGCCTGCTCATTTTTAGCATCATCATACTCGCTGTTTTCAGAAAGATCGCCATATCCTCTAGCCACCTTAATGCGCTCAGCAATATCTTTTCTGCCGTTGGTTTTTAAGTTTTCTAACTCGTCTTGGAGTTTTTTAAGGCCTTCCTCGGTGAACTTGTAAATTTTAGCCATAACAAAAAATTCCTTTCAATTTGTTCAAACAAAACAGAAAGCCGGAAGCCTCCGACTCTCACTTTGAACATAATACAACTATTATAATGATTTGCCGGTATTTTGTCAAGTGAAATTTATGCGCAAAATTAAACTATCTTTTTGTGCAGTTTAGCATATATAAAGCCCCGCTTTCTGCTTTACTCACAGTATATGTTATAAATATTGGTTTTATGATGCCCTTTAAAGGCAAATTTTACTTGACTTTTTGGCTAAGTACTGATATAATAACAAGGCTATTGAGAAAAAATAGCTCCTTGCCCTGCCAAAAGGCAGAGCCATTAGTCCAAAAGGAGGTGCAACAAATGACTAACAAGTACGAAGCCGTTCTTATTTATTCTGTTAAAGATAAGGACGAAGCCGCCATTGCAGCAATGGTAGAAAAATTCAAGGCTTTAATCGAGGCTAACGGTACGGTTGAAGGTGTTGACGAATGGGGTAAGCGCCGTTTGGCTTATCTTATTGATGATGAGCCCGAAGGCTACTACGCACTTTACACCTTTGAATCCGCACCCGAGTTCCCCGCTGAGCTTGAGCGTGTAGCAAAAATTACCGAAGGCGTTCTTCGCGTAATGACCGTTAGAAAGTAAGAAAGGAGCAAAATTTATGCTTAACGTTGTTGTTTTATCCGGCAGACTTACTGCTGACCCTGAACTCAAAACAACCACCAACGGAATTAGCGTGTGCAGTTTTTCGATAGCTGTTGAGCGCCGTTTCAGATCCGGTGAAGAGCGTCAGTCCGATTTTATTAACATTGTTACTTGGCGTTCAAGCGCTGAATTTGTTTCCAAATACTTTAAAAAAGGTCAAATGATCGCCATCCGCGGTTCAATTCAAACCCGCAGATATCAGGATAAAGACGGTAACAACCGCACTGCATTTGATGTTGTG
>JAZSME010000030.1:0-5853 GCA_045535715.1 Ruminococcus sp.
ATTTTTACTTTTTCAAAAAGTCAAAAAGTTCTTCAGATTCGCAGAGTAGCGGTGTGGGGTCTGTGGTCAGAGGACACGATAGGGGGAATATCCGCAGAAAGAACCTCGATATCGGGACTGACAAATATATAGTCGATTTTCATTCTGGGTTTGTCAGAGGGAAAGCTCAGCTTTCGGGAGGTGAATTTTTCGGCGGTGTCAAAGAGTTGTTTTGAAAAAGGACGCAGAATTTTGCTTTGAGGCTTCATATTGAAATCCCCCATGAGCACACATCTGCTTTCAGGAAGATTCTTAAGTGCTGTTTTCACCGCTTTTTTATGTTCATCGGGATTGAGACCAAAGTGGCCTACTAAGACATTGAGCCCTCCGCCTACATCGATTTTTGCCGAGAGGATACAGCGGCTTTCGTAGTAGCCGGGGTATTTTTTAAAGAAAGGGTCGGGGATCTTTATGGTCTCGGCAGAAACAATAGGATATCGGGAAATCAGAGCGTTTCCGTAAGGATTTTTGCCCGAGAAGCGGATTGCCTCGGCAAAATAATAGTAATGATAACCCAGTCTTTCGGCTACTGATTTTGTCTGCGCATCATAGCCCTTTTCCTCACCTTTATCGCGGATTTCCTGAAGACCGATTATGTCTGCGCCGCACTTTCTGATGGTGTCTGCTACCATGTCATAATCTATCTCTCTTGTTATGTAATTAAGACAGTGCTGAGTGTTGTAGCTCATAAGGTTTATGCTGTGAAGGCGGGTGTCTGAAACGGTAGTATTGCTCTTCTCAGAAGTGGGATTATTCTTTTTGAGAAAATTAAAGATTCCCATAATATCACCTCATGTACATATTATATCCGAACCCTAAAGTCTTTGCAACATATGAAAATCCCCACCCGATTTCTCTCGTTTGCGGAGCAAACATATCGAACTGCAAAGCGGTATATCGAGTGCTTCAGCACATATCGCAAATCCGCAGGATTTATCTCGCAAAACAAAAACAGCTTTTCAAATAAAACAGTTCTTTTGTTTCATATTGGATTAACCCATGGAATATCCTGTGTTGCAGTACGCAAATAAGGACTGAAAGAATGCTTGTTTCGCATCAAAAGACAAAATCTGTTGTTAGAGCCAATATTATTGATGCAATACCTATAATAATCGTTATTACTATCGTTACTAGATTTGGAATGTTGGGAAAGAAGAACTGGCCTATAAGAACAACCAACCAACCTATCATAAAGAAAATAACTACACACTCGAACAAAGTAGTAATAATTTGAAAAACAATATCGCCAATTGATGTGTATGAGGATTTGTCTTTTGTGTCGGTGATGCTTTCGCCGTTGCTTAGGGCGTTTGAGTTATTGTTGTTTTTATGTTTATTAGAGTTACTATTGTTAGGACTGTGATCAGTTTTGTCATCGAAGTCGTATGGACAATGTCCGTTTGTGTGACTATGTGCAGGATATCCATGATGATAGTGATATCCACCACTTTGGTGGTCGTAGTGCCCGCCTGCTTCGTCTGTTTTTCCAGCGTGAGCAAATACAGTGTTAGTAAAAAATATAACAGAGATTATCAATGACAAAATGATAAATAGTATTTTTTTCATGTTATTCGCTCCTTGATAAATTAAGAAAAAACTGTACTCTAATTATAACATACAAGATAAGATAATCAAAGCAGACAAAAATCCCCACCCGAAGAGAGGATGGGGAGGATTGTTACTAAAAGGATAACTCAAGACCGAAGTTTTCACGAAGGGCTTTCAGGTGTTCCTCTGTTTTACTTATGAGTTCCTCGTTGTCGCAGGTATCGCTGTTTGTTTTGATTTCATCCATATATGATTTGATATGGTCAGCGGTTTCGTCAATTGTGAAGGGTGCAGTACCGTTCTTTTCCTGCTGAAGCTGTGCCGATACAATGCTGAAGAAGATGTCTGAAGCTTCTTCGACGGTTACAGCGGAGTCTGATATCTCGTTGAACAGATCGATGGTGGCAGGAGAGGATAAATATGATGCGCAGATGCTGAGAGTATTTTCAAAGCACTCTTTTATCTTTTTGTCTGAGGAATTCTTTTCGTAATAGCGATAGAGCGCCTTGACCATATGTTCACAGTGGCTTTGGATGCTTTGTTGGGGCAGGAGGCCGCCAAATCCGCACATAATAGAGCAGAGGAAGGGAGACTTGTCTTCGTGCTGATAATCTTTCATAATGTGCTCAATGTGTTGGTCAGCAAAACCTAATGTGTATTCATCAATCAGAGATTCCGTATCCTTTTGGGAGACAGTTTCTTCTGTGTTTTCTGTCTCTTGTGTTTCAGGAGTTTCGTTGCCTTTTGCGTCTGCAGTTTCGATTTCTCTCACGCTTGAGTCAAAGGAAAGGTCAGTTTCATTTTTTGTGATATCTTCTTTTATCTCAGGTGCGGATTCAGAAGGTGTGGATAAATTCACCTTGAAATCAGGATTTGAATCCATTCCCATCTGAGCCTTCAGACTTTGCAGTATCTTTGAATCGGGACAGAACTTCTCCGCCAGTTCCTGAAGCAAACCTATAATTATATTCTCTTTGGCTTGAAGGCTTGAGAGCTCTTTTCCCAAAGCAACAAAGCCTGTTGACAATACTCCGATTGTCTCCTCAATCTCGGAATAATAGGTCTTCTGGGGCTCTTCGATGGTGCGCTTAAAGAAGAAGGTGTCACCTTCTCTCTCCATAAGTTCCCAACCTTTTTCTCCGTACTCGTTAAGTGTTCTTTTGATGTCTTGTGCATCATAGTAATCAGGCATTTTTACCTTGGTGTATCTGAATTTTTTCATACGGATTCCTCCTTTAAAACAATTATATCACAGCGTAGGGAGATAATTCAACAAAAATCCCCACCTAAACTTTTGGTGGGGATGAGGTTTATCTGTTTATGAAGAACTGCTCCAGAAGGGCGATGTTCTTAGGTTGATTGGGGCAGAAGCGGTATGTTTCACCGTTTCTCATTGTTATCTGATAAACATTGGGATTGAGACCAATCCTTGTTCTGTTTCCTGCGAGCATATCGGAAACAAAGAGGCGAAGTGTTTCCTTGCCGTTTTCCATAGCGTTTCCAAGCATTCCGAAAGCAATTCGGATAGCTTTGCTCTTTTTCATAAATCTGATTTCCATGGGGGAAACATAGAGATCGCCGATTTCGCTGTGTCCATCAGGAAAAACAACATTTACTCCGAATTTCTCAGCTTTGAGGTTATGGGATGGAGCGGGCTGAGTGTAGGTGGGCTGGGCATAGTTTTGCTCGGTGTATCCTTGATCATTGTAGCCTTGATTTCCATAGCCCGGATTTGTATAGCTCTGATCATTGTAGCCCTGATTATTGTAGCCCTGATCTGTGTATGCAGGCTCGTTGTAAGCAGGCTCAGAATAGGTGGGCTGTGACTGTGCAGGCTGTGAGCAGTTTATATTCATTGCAGTACCGCATTTAAAGCAAAAACAAGCGTCATCGGGGAGTGCCGTTCCGCATTTATAACAAAACATAGTAAAAACCTCCTTGAGGAAAAGAATACCATAATTAAAAAACGCAGTCAAGTTTTTTGAGAGAGAAACTCCGCCAACCCTCGGGTAGACGGAGTTTTTTATCAGTGTGTTTTTTCGATAATGGATTTTATAAAAATTTTCTATTTTTGAAAACCGAAATTGCAGGCTGTATTGATTGATAAACCTTGTAAAAAAGAGTCATTCTCCATACTGTATAAACATACTCGCTGTTCTTATGGCGTGGTCGATGACGTCTGAAACAGAGTTTACAACAAAACTCTCTTCGTTTATTGAAATGCAAAGTCCATCCTCTGTTTCGAAGTAAAAGGCGGTGTCTCTGTCTTTGGTTTCTTCGGTATAAAATATGGGGCCTTCTTTATTTCCTGCTTTGAAGCAGACTATGGAGCTTATGCCGTTCTGCTTGCATATCTCAAGCATATTTTGTGAGAGCCTTTGATGGCTGTCCTTTTGATTTGTCCCAGAGAGGACTACGAGGAATTCCTCACTTTTGAGGGAGGCTTTACTATGTGCAGAGACTTTTACACAGTCATAGCCCATCGCCTTGATGTTTCGCAAAAGCCTTGAGGAGTTACCCGTAGCATCTGCAAAACAGGGGATAAAGCAGGTGTTATATTTTTTTAAAAACTTAAGCAATCGATTCATCTTTTACCTCGTAAGGGGAGCGTTGAGTTTTTTGTCCGATGGAAACATAGATAATAAATATCATTTTAACCTGTTTGATATTTTGATTGTAAGAATTAAACTCCCAAAAGTCAACTAAAAATCAGAAAATATGAGTGCGAAAAATCCCCACCCGAGTTGTCGGATGGGGAAGAGTTGTTTATTTGGTGGGCGAGTCAACAATCGCCCTTACGGGAGCTATACTGCAAAAAAACCGCTTGGATTTCTCCAAGCGGTAATTTTGTTTTTATTATTGTATATGCTTACCTTACGGATTAGCCCTTGATAGCTGCCTGAGCTGCTATCAGCAAAAGAGGGAAAATACAATTCGTTAATTCAAACTTGTCTTTGATATAATTTCTTCAAAGCTCTTTGGAGCGGTATCACCTTTTATGTAGTATGTAATTCCATCAACAGTTGCCGTATTTAAACCTTCTTTAACAACAGTTCCATCAAGATACTCAATTTCTACATGGATAGTGTTTGTACCTGGAGGAACCAAATCGGGAAACTCCCTATCGGTATCAATCTTAAACGAATTGAGCCAAGTTGTAATTTCACCTAAGTGTTCGGCTGGAACATCGCTACCTTTACCGCTACCATAGTAGGCGTAAAAGGTAATGCGTTTAATGTTTTTTGTGTTGAAAATGGTGGTTTCTAGGTTGTTGGTACCGTTTTCGTTTGTACTTTCGGTTGATTCAGTATTATGCTCTGTGTTTTCGATGATATCAGTTTCGTTTTGGTTTGTACTTTCAGTTGATTGCGTATTTGTGATAGAGTTCTCAGTGCTATTGCTTTCGCTTTGATTTGTGCCTTCGGTTGATTGTTTATCGGTGTTGGATTTCTCGCCGCAAGCTACAAAACATAATAATATTATTACACAAAGAAAAATAGATAAGATTTTTTTCATAATTTACTATACCTCCTTTTGTAATTATATTCTAATATGAGTTTTAACGAATTGCAATAGAAAAAATCCCTCTGCTGAGAAATCAGCAGAGGGATAGTTTTGTTTATATTGTTGTATCGCTTAAGCCTTACGGATTAGCCCTTGATAGCTGCCTGAGCTGCTGCGAGGCGAGCGATGGGAACACGGAAGGGTGAGCAGGATACATAGTCGAGGCCGATCTTGTGGCAGAACTCAACGGATACGGGGTCGCCGCCGTGCTCACCGCAGATACCGCAGTGAATCTCAGGACGGGTTGCCTTACCCTTAGCGATAGCCATCTCCATCAGCTGACCAACACCTGTCTGGTCGAGCTTTGCGAAGGGATCGTTCTCATAAATCTTTGTATCATAGTAAGCAGAGAGGAACTTGCCAGCGTCATCACGGCTGAAGCCGTATGTCATCTGAGTAAGGTCGTTTGTACCGAAGCAGAAGAAATCAGCTTCCTTAGCGATTTCATCAGCAGTGATACAAGCTCTGGGAATTTCGATCATTGTACCAACTTCGTACTTGAGGTCACTGCCTGCTGCTGCGATTTCAGCATCAGCTGTTTCAACAACAACCTTCTTAACGAACTTGAGTTCCTTAACGTCGCCGATAAGGGGAATCATGAACTCGGGAACAACATTCCAGTCAGCGTGAGCCTTCTGAACGTTGATAGCTGCACGGATAACAGCCTTTGTCTGCATTGCAGCGATTTCGGGATAAGTTACT
>JAZSME010000127.1:0-10206 GCA_045535715.1 Ruminococcus sp.
GCTCCGTTGCTGGTATCAACACAGTTTCCAAGAGACCCGATCAGATGGGTAAAGCAATCATTATCCCTGCAATGGTAGAAACCTACGCTATTCTTGCACTTCTTATTTCTATCCTTGCTATTAACGGAATTAAGCCCCTCAACATCTGATAACACAAAGAATCGGAGTAGATTTATGACTGGTTTAGATAAAATTCTCGCAGAAATTAAACTTCGTAATGAACAAAGCTGCGAAGAAATCAGAAAAAGATCGGAAAAAGAATACAGTGAAATTATCAGCGAAGCAAATAAAAAAGCAGACAGCATTATAAAAGAGGGGATGATATCTTCTCAAAAGAAAGCGGAGGATATTATTGAAAGAGCAAAGTCTTCTGCTCAGATTCAGAATCGTTCAATGCTACTCTCTGCTAAGCAGGAATGTATCACGTATGCCCTTGAGACTGCTCGCGAATACATTATTTCTCTTCCCGACGAAGCATATTTTGCTCTTATTTTTGCCATGATTTCTAAGTTCAGTGAAAAGAGAGAGGGTATCATCGGCTTTTCTGAGAAGGATTTAAAGCGCTTGCCTCAGAATTTCAACGAAAAGCTTAATGAAGCTTCCAAAGGGGAATTGATACTTTCTGATAAAGCTCTCAGTATTGATGGCGGTTTCATTCTCTTTTATGGTGATATTGAAATCAATTGTGCATTCAAGGCTTTATTTTCTGATAATAACGAACGCTTCAGTGATGAAGTTTCAAAGATTTTGTTTACCTGAGGAGGCTGTGTATGCGACCTTCTGAAGATTTTATTTATGCCGTATCACGAATACGCGTTAAAGAAACAAAACTTTTAAGTTCAAAACATATTGAGCAGATGCTGTCAATGCCTGATGCAGAGTCCGTTGTCCGTTTTCTCCACGAAAAGGGATGGGGAAGTGATAATCAGCACTTTGATGACTCAAAATCCATTATTTCTCTGGAAACAAGAAAGCTTTGGGAACTCATAAAAGAACTTGGCGTTGATCTTTCGGATTTTGATTTTATCAGAATTCAGAATGATTTTCATAATCTCAAGGCTTCTGTTAAAGCAGTATATACAGAGTCTGACGCAGAGCATCTTTTCATTTCAGGTGGCAAATATGATGCTCATCACATTTATTCCTGCGTGAAGGCTTCCGAGTTTTCCTCTCTTCCTGAAGTGCTTTCTTTGGTTGCCGAAGAAGCTTACAAGACACTTCTCAAGACCTCAGACGGACAGCTTTGTGATATGATTATTGATAAAGCCTGTCTTTCATATATTTATGAATTCGGAAAAAACTGTTCCTGCAGTCTGATTAAGGAATATTGTGAGCTTTATGTGGCATCTTCTGACATAAAGATCGCAATCCGCGGAGCGATGCTTCAGAAATCTTATGATTTTATGGTTTCATCTATGAGCTGCTGTGATTCGCTTGACATAGCTAAACTCTCACGTGCAGCTTCAAAGGGGCTGGAAGAAGTTATTTCTTATATTCAGACTACTGATTACAGATACGCTGTTGAGCATATTAAGAAGTCGCTTTCCGCTTTTGAAAAGTGGTGTGACAATAAGATTATGTCTCTTGCAAAGCAGTCAAAATCCGATCCCTTTACTATTGCTCCCATAGCTGCATATATTTTTGCAAAGCAGAATGAAATGAAAGCCGTAAGATTGATTCTAACAGCAAAAGAGAATTATCTTGACGCCTCAACGGTCAGTGAAAGGATAAGGGATATGTATGTATAAAGTAGCAGTACTTGGAGACAGAGACAGCGTCTATGGATTTGCCTGCCTGGGTCTTGATGTTTTCTTTGCAGATAACTCTCTTGAAGCTTCATCTCAGTTTAAAAAGCTTACTGAGGGTGATTATGCTATTATTTATGTTACGGAAATGGTGGCTGAATTTGTTTCTGAACAGATTGAAAAATTAAGCTTTCAGCCTACTCCTGCCATTATTCTGATTCCCGGAATAAAAGGAAACACAGGCAAGGGAATGGACAGCGTTAAAAAATCCGTAGAAAAAGCAGTAGGCTCCGATATTATCTCGGAAGTTTAAAGATTATTATCCATGTGAAAGGATGATTACTATGAGCATTGGTAAAATCAGAAAAATAGCAGGTCCTCTTGTTATTGCTGATAATATGCGTGATGCAAATCTTTTTGATGTTGTTCGTGTATCAAACAGCCGTCTCATCGGTGAAATTATTGAGATGCACGGAGATGCCGCATCAATTCAGGTATATGAGGAGACATCAGGTCTTGCTCCCGGTGAGCCTGTTGAATCCACCGGAAGCCCTTTGTCTGTTGAGCTTGGCCCCGGTCTTATTTCTAATATTTATGATGGTATTCAGCGTCCTCTTGAGGAAATTATGAGAATATCAGGCAACAATCTCCAGCGTGGCGTTGAGGTGCCCTCTCTTTCAAGAGAGAAGAAATGGTCTTTCAAGGCATCGGTTAAGGTGGGAGATAAGCTTCAGTCCGGTGATGTAATCGGAACTGTTCTCGAAACACCTATTGTTGACCATAAAATTATGGTACCTCCCGGAGTTGAAGGTGAGGTAGTGTCTGTTACTTCGGGTGAGTTTACTGTGGACGAGACTGTGGCTATAATTAAAACCTCAGACGGACGCACTAAAGAGCTTACCCTTATGCAGAAGTGGCCCGTTCGTGTAGGCAGACCTTACAAAAGAAAGCTTGCTCCCGATTCGCCTCTCGTGACCGGTCAGCGTGTTATTGATACTCTCTTTCCCATAACTAAGGGCGGTGTAGCCGCAGTTCCCGGTCCTTTCGGATCAGGAAAGACAGTTGTACAGCATCAGCTTGCCAAGTGGGCAGAAGCGGATATTGTTGTATATATCGGTTGCGGTGAACGTGGTAACGAGATGACAGACGTTCTGGGAGAGTTCCCTGAACTTATTGATCCTAAGACAGGCAAATCCCTTATGGAGAGAACTGTTCTTATTGCAAACACCTCTGATATGCCTGTTGCTGCACGTGAAGCTTCTATTTATACAGGTATTACAATTGCTGAGTATTTCCGTGATATGGGATATTCCGTAGCTCTTATGGCAGATTCAACATCACGTTGGGCGGAGGCTCTTCGTGAAATGTCAGGCCGCCTTGAGGAAATGCCCGGTGAGGAAGGTTATCCTGCGTATCTCGGATCTCGTCTTGCACAGTTCTATGAGAGAGCCGGTAAAGTTCATACACTTTCTTCAGATGAAAGAATAGGTACTCTTTCTGTTATCGGTGCAGTTTCACCTCCCGGTGGTGATATTTCCGAGCCTGTTTCTCAGGCAACCCTTCGTATCGTAAAGGTGTTCTGGGGCCTGGATTCCTCTCTTGCATACAAGAGACATTTCCCCGCAGTTAACTGGTTAACAAGTTATTCGCTTTATGTTGATATGCTTTCAAAGTGGTTTGACGAAAACGTTTCTTCTCGTTGGATGCAGTCAAGAGGACGTCTTATGGCTCTGCTTCAGGAGGAGTCTGAGCTTGAAGAAATCGTCAAGCTTGTTGGTATGGATGCACTTTCATCCACTGACAGATTAAAGCTTGAAGCCGCAAGATCCATCAGAGAGGATTTTCTTCATCAGAATGCTTTCCACGAGACAGACACATACACACCTCTTGAAAAGCAACTTATGATGATGGAGTTAGTTCTTGCCTTTTACGATAAGGCTTCTGATGCTCTTTCAAAGGGTGCCGATGTTGATAGCCTTATGTCTATGGGTGTCAGAGAATCAATCGGCAGATTCAAATACGTTGGCACTGACGATATAAAAAAGACATTTGAAAATATTCTTTATACTCTTGATAAAGAAATCAACGACATTCTGAGGGAAGGAGAGGAATAATATGCCAAGAGAGTACAGAACCATACAAGAGGTTGCAGGACCTCTGATGCTTGTTCGTGACGTAGAAAATGTAAGCTACAATGAACTTGGAGAAATCGAGCTTTCAAGCGGTGAAGTAAGACGTTGTAAAGTTCTTGAAATCAACGGCACAGATGCTCTTGTTCAGCTTTTCGACTCAGCGGCAGGTATCAATCTTTCCGATTCCAAGGTAAGATTCCTCGGCAGAAGTATGGAACTTCCCGTTTCTCCCGATATGCTTTCAAGAGTATTTGACGGTATGGGCAGACCTATCGACGGCGGTCCTGAAATCCTTCCCGTTAAGCGCCTTGATATCAACGGACTTCCTATGAATCCTGCGGCAAGAAACTATCCTCAGGAGTTTATCCAGACAGGTATTTCTGCAATCGATGGACTTAACACTCTGGTAAGAGGGCAGAAACTTCCTATTTTCTCTGCTTCAGGACTTCCTCATTCAAATCTTGCAGCTCAGATTGCAAGACAAGCAAAGGTAAGAGGTGTCAGCGAACCCTTTGCTGTTGTGTTTGCTGCTATGGGTATTACCTTCGAAGAGTCAAACTATTTTGTCGAGAGCTTCAAGGAGACAGGCGCAATTGACAGAACCGTTATGTTTGTAAATCTTGCAAACGACCCTGCGATTGAAAGAATCTCCACCCCCAGAATGGCACTTACTGCGGCTGAATATCTTGCTTTTGAAGAAGATATGCATGTTCTTGTTATTCTGACAGATATCACAAACTACGCTGACGCTCTACGAGAAGTTTCCGCAGCACGTAAGGAAGTTCCCGGCAGAAGAGGTTATCCCGGATATATGTACACAGACCTTGCAAGCCTTTATGAGCGAGCAGGCAGACAAAAGGGCAAGAAGGGTTCAATCACTCTTATTCCCATTCTTACAATGCCCGAGGATGATAAGACACATCCTATTCCTGACCTTACCGGTTATATCACAGAGGGACAGATTATCCTTTCAAGAGAACTTTACAGAAAAGGCGTTACTCCTCCTGTTGATGTTCTTCCTTCACTTTCTCGTCTTAAAGATAAGGGAATAGGCGAGGGTAAGACAAGAGCTGACCATTCAAATGTTATGAATCAGTTGTTTTCAGCTTATGCCCGAGGCAAGGATGCCAAGGAACTTATGGTTATTCTCGGTGAGTCTGCACTTACAGATATTGATAAGCTTTATGCGAAATTTGCAGAGGAGTTTGAGAACACATACGTGTCACAGGGCTACACAACCGACAGAAGCATTGAGGAAACTCTTGATATCGGCTGGGAGCTTTTGAGAATTCTTCCTCGTTCAGAACTTAAGCGTATCGATGACAAGTATCTCGATATGTACTATGAAAAGAAGTAAGGTGCAGATATGGCTCAGACTCAGATAACTCCCACCCGAATGGAGCTGACCCGTCTTAAGAAGAAGCTGACCACAGCCCAGAGAGGACATAAGCTTCTGAAGGATAAGCGCGATGAGCTTATGAGAAGGTTCCTTGATATGGCAAAACTTAATCGTAAACTCAGAAAAGAAGTTGAAGAAGCGGTTTCAAAGGCCAATAAGAATTTTGTTCTCGCAAGTGCAACTATGGAAAAAGAAGCTCTTTCCTGCGCTATGATGGCACCCAAGCAGCATGTAAGCGTTGAAGTTTCAAAGAAGAATGTGATGAGTGTAGACATTCCTGTTTACAACATAAAGACCAGAACCTCTGATGAGAATGACATTTATTCTTATGGCTTTGCTTTTACTTCTTCGGAGCTTGATGATGCTGTGACATCTTTATCTCAGGTCCTTCCTAGTCTTCTGAAACTTGCAGAAATCGAAAAGTCATGTCAGCTTCTTTCTGCTGAAATTGAGAAGACAAGGCGTAGAGTCAACGCTCTTGAGCACGTTATGATTCCCGATACCAAAGAAAAAATCAGATATATTACCATGAAACTTGATGAGAATGAACGATCCACTCAGACAAGACTTATGAAGGTTAAGGACCTCGTTCTCAAGGAAGCTCACGGTTACTGATATCATATTAGATTTTATGACGCTGAGGTTTGTAACATCAGCGTCATTTTTTGTAATAATATTGTTGTTGTAAATGCTCTTTTATAGTGATAAACTCTTATTTACCAAATCGGAAGCTTCTTAAAATCCCTGATGTATTGTAGGCTTTCGGGATGTTTTTATCTTATAAATCTATTGGAATTCAAGCAGTTGTGGTTGCTTCGATTTCTTTTACTATAAATTGGGTGATATTATGAAAAAAACTTACTCTCAGGCATTTATTCTTGCGTTGATACTTGTCCTGTTTTCATTGAGTTTCAGTGCCGGCTGTGTCTCAGTTGTTGAGGGTACTGTCGGTGATAATGAGCAGAATTCGGTTCCTATGACCACAAATTTCATTTCTTCTGCTTCAGATGTTAAAGATCTTGTTACAGATGATGATAAACTCGTAATCAATTACTACGATGCCTATGTCTGGACTGTATTCTTCGGCAGCGACGATACTGTCAGGTCTATGGTGTATGTATATAATTTCGAAGATGAGCAGGAAGCTGAGAAAATGGTATCTGTTCGTAAAGCTGAACTTGAAAAGAATAAAACAATGACCATTACATCTGCATATCGCGTTGGAACTTATGTTGTTATGGAACTTAATGACACAAGTTTTGATGGTGTCAGTCGAAGTATTCTTGAACATAATTTCAATGGCTTAATAGTTAAATGACATAACTGACTCCGTGCTAAATGAAAAAGAGCAGTCCGTTTCGGACTGCTCTTTTTCTATGTGATCTATTCAGATTATGCTGGATTCATCTTCGGTGTCTTTGTTTTTAACGATCTTTTCAAGTCTGAAGCTGAGAACAATAAGAAGAAGTTCAACGTACATAAGAGGAAAGAAGAAGGCGAGAATATTGATTCCTTTGTAAATGATTCCTATAACAATTCCGCCCAAGAGAGTTAAAGCAATGAGAATTGAAGTAAAGACTGTTGCAAACACTCTGTTGTAAACTCTTCCTTCGATAGTGAGTGTTGCAATAATGAAGGGGTATGCAGCGAGAATCACCAGCATCATTACAAGTAAGGATTCGATGATATCTCCGCCTTTTGCAATAAAGTAAAGGATAAAAAGAATTCCTACAATCGAACAGAATATGTAAGCAGGCATCTTTGCGAAAGCGTCCTTCTTTGTTTTTTTCAGAAGGATAACAGAAACGCCCCAGCTTAAAGGAATAATTGAAAGCGCAGATGTAAAAGTGGTATTGATACCAAAATAAACATTGAAGTTTCCGCCCTCATGGGCGAAGCCGAAATCAAGGAAGGTCATAAGAAGCATTATGACAGCAATAACAATCATTGAGACTGTCAGTTTTTTGTTATCTGTAAAAACAGCATTTTTTATCTTTCTCATTTTTTCATCCTCTTTGGTTTATACTTAGTGTTTGAAGCAGGGGTGGAATTCAGTATGATAAAGGTGGGAATAAGGGAAGAGGGAATACTGAAAACAAAAGAGATTACGTGAAATTTCTCAATACCTGATGCCATGGAATTAGCCGTGAATATTTCACAGGTAACAGCCTCTGTGTAGACAATGAAGGCAGAACAGATGGCTGAGGTCACGCTGAAAAGAAGAACGAATATGGTTGTGTGAGGTACTCCTGTGAGATATAGAAGCAGCGAAACACATAGCAATAAGAAAAGGGAATACATCAGAATGTAGAGGCTGTCATTTTTGAGAACAGCATTATTTTCCACTGGTTGATTCATTGCCGTTGCAAACTTATGATGTACTTTGTACTGATTGATATTAAAAATCAGTTTTGTAACACTCATATACGTTCCGAAAAGAACAGGAACCGCAGCAAACACATAGTTTTTAAATATTGTGGCTGCAAATAAGGCTAAAATATAGGTCAAACCGAAAAGACTTCTGAATATAATATAAGTTTTGGTGTTTCCGCTTTCCAGGTCAAGTCTTGTGTAGTCGCTTAAAAAACCAAGAATGACAGGCATAAAAATCGGAATAATAGACGCAAAAGACAGAATATATATAATTACATTATAAGCAATACTGTTTTTTTGCTGTGGTAACTTTTTAAGTAGATCCATTCTGATACCTCCATACAAAATTATTTTACCACAAGTGACCGAATTTTCAATAGAAAACAGAAAAAAACATAAATAATAAGATACATGGGAATACTCAATTAGAAATAACAGGGTAATAATGTTGTCAGTTTTATCATAAATATGAATATACTGAAAAGGGGCGTGGATATGCTTTGCAGAGTTGTTGAGCTCAGACACAAGGAAGTCATTAACAGAAGCAATGGTTGCAGAATAGGCTTTGCAGATGATGTTGAAGTTGATACCTGTACCTCTGAGGTTAAGGCTATTATCGTATTCGGAAGACCGAGATTCTTTGGATTTCTTGGCCGCGGGGATGATGTAATTATCCCTTGGAGAGATATCGAGCTTATTGGCGAAGATACCATCCTGGTGGCCTCTGATGTAAAGTATCAACAAAAAAGACAGAAAAGAAAAAAACTTTTTAGTTAATCTGCGGCTTTTGAAAGTTTGTGCCCTTTCGCAAGCCTGACGAAAAATCGACGAAGAATATGTGCAATATGACTATAAATAATTCTGTATTAGAAATAAAACCCTTAAAATAATTCTTACAAAGAAATAAAGATACTTTGTTAAATTTTTGCTTTTTATTTGCGTGTATGTTTTAATATGGACAAAGATTGTGTGATTTAGCGAGATGTAACGCTAAAAAGCAACGCTTTCGAAAATCGGAATGGATGGCCAAAATTTATGATTCCGCCTAAGGGAACCTTGGTTTAATCCCTCCGAGTGACATTTTCGGCTGAGTTGTCAAAGGGAGCATTCAATAGATCGAATGCGCAACTGTATTACTATAATATAGTTGCTTCCCGGAAATAAGGAGGACGAATTCTATGAAAAAGAATTTCAGAAGGATAGCTGCTGCAGTATCATTATCACTCATCACATCAATCATGATCGTACCTTTTGCTGCATTTTTCGTAAGTGCTGCAAGTGTTGAGAAAACACAGGTACCTGAAAACACTGAAACAGCAGAAGCTATTGTTGAGACAGTTGACGTAACCGTAAAGGACACAGAGATTGTTGCACAGATTCAGTCAGACACAACGACAGAAAAAGCACAGGCATTTGATGTTGCAAAGAAGAACACACAGGAGACCCTGGCTGTAATTGAAGAAAGCGATGACACAACAGCTGTTATTGCACAGGGTGGCGAGTATCTTCTTACTATTGCAAATCCCGATCCCAACTATGTAAGTTACAGTGTAGAACTTACCGATTACGACAGAGAAATCCTTGAGCACCTTGTAATGGGTGAGGCAGGCGGCGAAGGTTTTATTGGCGCTTGTCTTGTTGCTCAGGCTATCAGAGACACTCTTGTTAAGGATGGTTATAGTTCTGTTGAGCATCTTCGTAACAGTATGGGTTACTACGGATCTCTCTATAACACTCCTAATCAGGATGTTCTTGATGCAGTTGCATTTATCTTTGATGAAGGTGGAGCAGCAGTTCAGCACAATATTGTTTACTTCTACGCTCCCGCTATCTGCACAAGCGGATTCCATGAGTCTCAGGAGTTTGTAGTAGAGTACAACAGCCACAGATTTTTTGACAGATGGTAATAAAAAAGGCAGTCGTTTTTACGGCTGTCTCTTTTTTTGTGCAAAATACACTATCAGTACCCCTTGAAACTATCAAATCTTATATGACTAAAGTATGTAAAAAAGCAGAAAACTATTGACTTTCAGAGACTTTTTTGGTATCATATTCAGGCACTACGCACGATAGGCTTGCCCTCTTGGTGTACCTTGTGGTATTTGCAGGGGCAAAATTCAAGAGTCTATCGGAGGTTTAACCTTAGGAGGAATAAACATGTCAGTAGTATCAATGAAGCAGCTTCTTGAAGCAGGTGTTCATTTCGGTCACCAGACAAGAAGATGGAACCCCAAGATGTCCGAGTACATCTTCACTGAGAGAAACGGTATCTATATTATCGATCTCCAGAAGACAGTTAAGAAGCTCGAGGAAGCTTACAGCTTTATCCGCGAGATTTCTCAGGAAGGCAAGTCCGTTCTCTTTGTAGGTACAAAGAAGCAGGCTATGGACAGCATCAAGGAAGAGGCTGAGCGTGCAGGCGCTTACTATGTAAACGCTCGTTGGCTCGGCGGTATGCTCACAAACTTCACAACTATCCGTCGCAGAGTCGGCAGACTCAAGCAGCTCCGTGCTATGGAGGCTGACGGTACATTCGATCTCCTTCCCAAGAAGGAAG
>JAZSME010000050.1:0-11315 GCA_045535715.1 Ruminococcus sp.
AGGAGGAAAAGATGAGCAGAATACTTGCTATAACCGGTGCAACGGGAAGAAAATCAGGCGGTGCATTTGCAAGCCTTATTTCTCAGCATCGGGATGAAATCGATACTCTCTTTTCCGGTGGTATGAGAGCTTTGGTGAGAAGCACCTCCAACACAGAGGAGCTCCTTGCAAAAATCCCCGACATAGAGCTTTTTTCGGGAGAAATCACCGACGAAAAACTGCTGGAGACCTTTCTTGAGGGCGTGGATACTCTTGTGCACATTGCAGGCATCCGCTTCTCCTGCGAGATTGTGAGAGCTGCGGCAAAATGTAAAGTAAGACGTCTTTTGCTTGTGCATACTACGGGAATGTACTCAAAGTTCAAGTCCGCAAGCGAAGGGTACAAAAGCACAGAGGAAGAGGTTTACAGACTCTGCAAAGAGGCAGGAATCATTCTTTCCATCTGTCGTCCCACCATGATATACGGAAATATTTACGACAAGAATATTGTGGAATTTACCAAGATGGTGGATAAATTCCCCATTATGCCTGTGGTAAACGGTGCCCGCTACAAGCTTCAGCCCGTCCACTTTGAGGATCTGGCAAAGGCCTACTACGCTATTCTCACAAACGAGGAAAAGACCGGGAATAAGGACTACACCCTCTCGGGCGGCTCTGCTATTGAGCTTCGGGAGATACTCACCATAATCGGAGAGAATCTGGGGAAAAAGGTGCGTTTTCTGAGTTGTCCCTTCTTTCTGGCTTACGCAGGCTCATGGCTCCTTTACATCTTAACCTTCACAAAAAAGGATATGAGAGAAAAGGTACAGAGGCTCTGCGAGGAGAGAACCTTTTCCTTTGAGGAGGCAGCGAGGGATTTCGGCTACGCTCCCAGAGAATTTTCCGAGGGCGTCAAGGCTGAGGTCAGAGAATATCTCGAAAATAAAAAGAAATAACTTTTTGGGGACTGCATATTCTGCGGTCCCTTTTTTGATCGTCGGCTCCCTTGTTGACATATTTTTTTCGGGATATTATAATTAAGTGAGCAAATATTCGGAGCGTAATATGAAAAGATTATTATATACGGCGGTTCAATGCACATGGGGAATACTCCAGACTCTTCTCGGATTCTTTGTTTTTCTTATCAATATCCGAGCAAAGCACTTTGTGTACCACTCAGCGGTGATAACCAAGTGGAAATCAAAGTCCAGCGTGTCTCTCGGGATGTTCGTTTTTGTAACGGATGAGCCTTATTTTTACGAGAAATTAAAAGGTGAATATTCCAAAGAAGAATTATCAAAGAGACTTCTTGTTCACGAATACGGACACACAATCCAGTCTCTCATCTTTGGCCCCCTTTACCTGATAGTTATGGGGATTCCCTCGACTCTCTGGGGATTTCTCCCTTCTTGCTTAAAGAAAAGACAGCAGGGGGTGAGCTACTTTTCCTTTTTTACGGAGCGCTTTGCAAATGCTCTGGGGGAGAGGGTGACAAAGGAGAAGTCCATGGAGCAGTTGCTTATTGACTAAAACCCAAAACGGAGTGATATTATGAAGATTTACAATAACATTTCAGAGCTTGTGGGAAAAACACCTCTTCTGAGACTTTGCGGTCTTATGGAAAAGAAGGAGCTTAAGGCAGAGGTGCTTGCAAAGCTTGAGTATTTCAATCCTGCAGGAAGCGTCAAGGACAGAGCTGCCCTCTATATGATAAACGATGCAGAAGAGAGGGGACTCCTCAAAAAAGGAGACACCATTATCGAGCCCACCTCGGGAAACACAGGCATCGGCCTTGCGGCAATAGGCATTAACCGAGGCTACAAGGTAATCCACACTATGCCCGACACCATGAGCCGTGAGAGAATTGCCCTCCTCGAAGCCTTCGGTGCTGAGATAATACTCACCGATGGCAAAAAGGGTATGTCCGGAGCCATTGAGAAAGCGCAGGAGCTTTGTGAGTCTATTGAGGGAGCCTTTATGCCCCTGCAGTTTGAGAATCCCTCAAATGCTCAGGCACATTTTGAGACAACGGGTCCTGAGATTTACGAGGATACTGAGGGAGATGTTGATATCTTCATTGCAGGTGTGGGTACCGGAGGAACTCTCACAGGTATTGCAAGGTACTTGAAGAGCAGAAATGAGAATATTCAGATTGTTGCAGTTGAGCCAAAGCTCTCTCCCATGCTTTCCAAAGGAGAAAGTGCCCCCCACGGACTTCAGGGAATAGGCGCAAACTTTGTGCCCCAAATCCTTGATACAAAGCTCATTGACGAAATAGTCACAGTAAGCGACGAGGACGCATTCCTTACAGCAAAGGAGCTTGTAAGGACAGAGGGAATTCTTACCGGCATCTCTTCGGGTGCGGCGCTTTTTGCGGCTTTTACTGTTGCTAAGAGAGAAGAAAACAAAGGAAAGCGTATTGTGGTGCTTCTTCCCGATACAGGTGAGAGATATCTCTCCACAGGTATCTTCAGCTCATAAATCCCAAAGGAAATAAATAGTATATACTGACCGCAGTTTCAATCCTTTTTTAAGGGCGGAGACTGCGGTTTTTATTCATATTGCAGGGTGGTTTTAAGGCGCTCACTTAAGTCAAAGGCTACTTTGTTTCGGCGTGCGTTTGGGTAATTCCCTAAGTGCCTTCGGGAAAGCTTCAATGTGAATTTGTCGCTATACTTCACAAACTATCCGATGCTGTCACTTTAGTATAAAATTCCCAAAAAGAAAATACATTGTCACGAACTGTTAATTAAATATGAAAACCCAGAAAACTATTGTGTAAAATGCACAATGATTTGTGCTTTATCTTAGTAAATCAGTTAATTTTTCTGCTTGTTTTCAATTTTTTATTGTATTATGAAAAATGACTTGTTATAATTAACAAGTGGACGCTTTTATATGCAACTTACACTAACAATTCGCTCATCAGAGTTTGAAAGGAGATATACATCGTGAAACAGTACAAAGCACAGGAGATCATCAATATCGCTCTTGCAGGAAGAGGTTCATCAGGTATGACTTCTCTGGCAGAGGCAATGATCTACACATCAGGCGGCTCAGATCGTCTGGGAAAGGTTTCTGACGGAAACACAATCATGGACTTCGATCCTGAGGAAATCAAGAGAAAGGCATCTATTTCCATCGCCATCGCTCCCGTAGAGTGGAATGGCAAGAAGATAAATGTTATGGATACTCCCGGTCTGTTCGACTTTAAGGCAGGCGAGGCTGAGGGTATGCGTGCGGCTGATATTGCAGGCGTTGTTGTTTCTGCAAAGCACGGTTGCGGCGTTGGTACCGAGAAGGCTTTCATCTACGCCAGAAGACGCGGACTTCCCAGAATGTTCATCGTAAACGGACTTTGTGACGAGAGCGTTGATTTCTACTCCAAGATTCTCGGCACACTGAAGGATACCTTCGGTAACAAGGTTTGCCCCATCTTCGTTCCCGTTATCAAGGGCGGCAAGGCTGAGTGTTACATCGATATCCTCAGAGGCAAGGCTTATACATACGCTCAGGGCAAGGCTACTGAGGTAGCACTTCCTGACTTCGATTATTATGACGAGTATCTTGAGGCACTCAAGGAAATCGTTGCAGAAACTGACGAGGAGCTTATGGAGAAGTACTTCGGCGGCGAGGATTTCACCGCAGAAGAAATGCTCCGCGGTGTGAAGACTGCTGTTCAGAATTCCTCCGTTTACCCCGTGGTATGTGCAGACGCTATCACTCTTGACGCTGTTCCTCAGCTGCTCGACATCATCTGCGACATCGCTCCCACAGCAGCAGACGGTACAGAGGAAGTTGCTGAGACTGAGACAGGCGACAAGGTTACCGTTAAGGTTAACGAGGCAGACCCCACAGCAGCAATTATCTTCAAGACAGTTGCAGACCCCTTTGTCGGAAAGCTTTCATACTTCAAGGTTATTTCCGGTAAGATTTCTCCCGACACACCCCTTGTCAATATGCGCACAGGCGAGAGCGAGAGAATCACCAAGGTTCTCTTTGTAAAGGGCAAGAAGCAGGAAGACGCTTCCTACATCGGCGCAGGTGACATCGGCGCAATTCCCAAGCTCTCTCAGGCTCAGACAGGCGACACTCTCTGCTCACCCCAGAGAAAGCTCACCTTAAGCGGTATCCGTTATCCTCACGCCACTCACAAGATGGCTATTTATCCCAAGAAGAAGGGTGAAGAGGATAAGGTAGCTCAGGGTGTTCTGAGACTTATTGAGGAAGATCCCACAATGAAGTTCAAGTCTGACAAGGAGACCAAGGAAATGGTTATCACCGGTCTCGGCGATCAGCAGCTTGAAGTTCTTGTTGCAAAGCTCAAGAGTAAGTTCAACGTAGAGGTTACTCTCCAGACTCCCAAGGTTGCTTACAGAGAAGCAATCCGCAAGAGAGTTCAGGTTCAGGGCAGACACAAGAAGCAGTCCGGCGGCGCAGGCCAGTTCGGTGATGTTTGGATCGAGTTTGAGCCCTGCGGTGCTCAGGGTCTCGAGTTCGGCGAGAGAGTTGTCGGCGGATCCGTTCCCAAGAACTTCTTCCCCGCAGTTGAGAAGGGACTTCTGGAAGCAATCAACAAGGGTCCCCTTGCAGGATATCCTGTTGTAGGCCTCAAGGCTACACTTTATGACGGCTCTTACCATCCCGTTGACTCCAACGAAATGGCATTCAAGATGGCAGCAAAGATCGCTTACAAGAACGGTATGGCAATTGCTAACCCCACACTCCTCGAGCCCTTCGGAACACTCAAGGCAACTGTTTCCGACGCTCACATGGGTGATATTATGGGCGAGGTTAACAAGCGTCGCGGAAGAATCCTCGGTATGGATACAGACGAGGACGGTATGCAGGTAATCGAGGCTGAGGTTCCCATGGCTGAGATGCACGACTTCAACACCTTCATCCGTCAGGCTACTCAGGGAAGAGGTACATACACCTTCGAGTTTGTACGCTACGAGGACGCACCTGCTCATATTGCTCAGAAGGTAATCGAAGCAGCAAAGCAGGACGCAGAAGACTGATAATTATTGAAATAATCATACTCCTTTTAATAAAAAACGCCTGTCCGATTATCTCGGGCAGGCGGCTTTTTTGTAGTAAAAGGTAATAAAACCTCCCGAAAAGGCTTCGGGAGGTTTTCTGCATTTGTTCTATTTTTACTTTCGATTATTTAAGAAGTCCTGCGATGAGCTTCTGGATGCAGGTGGCGTCCTTAACTGTGATTCTTGTGTCTGCGTCGTAGTCAGCAAGACTCTTGGCGATGTCGGAAAGGGTGATGAGACCTGCAACGTGCTTCTGAATAGCAGTAGCATCCTTGATGTTTACTGTCTTGTCCATGTTTACGTCGCCCATATCAAACTCGATGTCGTGGACGGAAGGCTTTTCTGTGGGAGTCTCTGTGGGTTTCTCGGTGGGCTTTTCAGAAGGCTTTTCTGTGGGAGCCTCAGTAGGCTTCTCAGTAGGAGTCTCAGTGGGCTTCTCGGTGGGAGCCTCAGTGGGTTTCTCGGTGGGTTTCTCAGAAGGCTTTTCTGTGGGAGTCTCAGTAGGCTTCTCAGTAGGCTTCTCAGTGGGAGTCTCAGTAGGCTTCTCGGTGGGAGTCTCAGTAGGTGTCTCTGTGGGAGGCTCTGTGGGTTTCTCGGTAGGTGTCTCTGTGGGAGGTTCTGTGGGATCTACCAGAGGAGCAGTTTCAAAGCCGTTATCCTGTGCGTACTTTGCTGCGGCTGTGCCTTCCTCGCACTTGATAACACATTCCTTCTCGTATACGTAGTCAAAGAGCTCCTCGTCATAGGTATAGCCGATAGCGTACTCGCCGATGAATGTTACGGAAGGGGGAACTACTATCTCCTTGATTGCCGTTGTGTCAAAGGCGCTGTCGCCGATACGCTCAAGACCATCATTCATAATAACTGTTTCGAGAGAATAGTTGTTTGCGAAAGCCCATGCCTCAACAATCCTAAGGTTCTCGGAGAAAGTAACTGACTCGAGCTTGTCACAGATGAAGAAAGCGTAGGGGAGAATTTTCTCCAGATTTTCGGGAGCGTTGAACTTCTCGATGGCTGTGTAAGCAAAAGCATATTCTCCGATAACCTCAAGGGTAGAGGGGAAGGAAATGTTTTTTAAGTGGTTACAGCTCTGGAAAGCGCTGGTGTCGACATGGGTCACACCCTCGGGGATAACAACGCTTTCAAGACGGGTGCAGAAGGAGAAAGCATTGTTGCTGATTTCTGTAAGGCCTGCGGAGAGCTTAATATCGGTAAGGTAAATACACTCCTTGAAAGCGGCCTCACCCAGAGTTTCAACGGAGTCTGCCATGGTGACACTCTTAACGTAGGAGCCTGCAAAGGTCTTTGCGCCGATGCTCTTAACGGTGGAGGGAATTGTTACGTTCTCGATTGTTTTGTTCTGATAGAAAGCGTTCTTTCCGATTTCGATAACGGGCTTGCCCTCGATTTCGGAAGGAATGGTAACCTCGGCGGACTCGCCCTTGTAGGAGAGGATTCTGATACCGCCCTCCACAGTTTCGTAGAGGAAGTCGTCAGCGGCAGCACCTGCGGGAAGGACGGCTACTGCAAACATTGCAATAAGCATTGCGAGAGTTAAAAATAAAGAAATCGTCTTTTTCATAAAATTCACCCTTGCTATAATAGTATATATTCAGTATAATATATTTGCGTTTCTCAGTCAATCGGTTTTATTATCTTCTCTTGCATATTTCTTCATTATTTAAGCAAGTCAATAAGCTGAGATCTCGTAAGATATCTTATGGGATGTTCTCTTTTGGAATATCTGTAAATTTATGGAAAGGATGATATGATTTATGAGTTCAACCGAACGTAAAAGGAAGTTCCTGATAGATCTTCTTTTTGCGGCGACTATTATAGCCATAGCCTACGTCACAGTTAAATATCTGATGGCATGGCTACTACCCTTTGTTATCGGTCTTGTGGTTGCGATATGCCTTCAGAGACCCGTAGCATTTCTCGCCGAAAAAACAAAAATCAGCCGCGGAGTATGGTCCTGCATACTGGTGTTTCTGGTATTGATTATTCTCTTCGGTCTGATAGCCCTGATTCTCTGGTGGATAGTGAGTGAGACGGAGAATATTATCCCCTGGATAACCTCCAAGGTGCCGGCCATTAAAGGCACTTTTGATAACATATCCACATGGGTCTCAAACACCTCGAAGCACATTACTGTTGACGCATCGGGTATCCTGAGCTCTGCTCCCGCAAAGATCATCGATGTTGCGGTGGGAGCTTTTACCGGCTTTATGACTACTGCGGCTTCAAAGATAATTACCGACGGACCGGGACTTCTCATCTCCTGCATCTTCTCTGTTGTGGCTTCCTGCTACATCACCAAGGATTACCGCAAGATTACAAACTTTGTTCTCTCACAGCTTTCCGATAAGAAGAAGGAGCTTGTAATAAGCATCAAGAGACTTTTCGTTACCAACATTCTCTTTATGCTCAGAGGTTACATCATCATTATGACAATAACCTTCACCGAGCTTCTCATCGGACTTAGTATTCTGGGAGTAAACCACGTGACGATTCTGGCGGTTCTGATTGCGATTCTTGACATTCTCCCCGTTCTCGGCACAGGTACAGCGCTTATCCCCTGGGGTATCATCTCCCTGCTTATGGGCAACATTTCCATGGGCGTTGGTATTCTGTGTCTGTATCTTGCAATCACAATCATCAGAAATATCATTGAGCCCAAGATCATCGGCGATCAGGTTGGTCTGCCTCCTCTGGTTACCCTGATTTCGATGTATCTCGGCCTTCAGCTTTTCGGAGTTGTGGGAATGCTCATTTTCCCCGTTGCCACCATCATTCTTGTGAAGCTTCAGGAAACAGGCATTATTCACCTTTGGAAAACCTCCGATTGTAAGGATGAAGCCGAACAGAAGAAACCGGGATTTTTCAAGAGAATCTTTATGAAACACGACAAAAACAAAGAAAAGGCCGTAAAGGCAGAGAAAAAATAACGCAAAAAAAGAAAGCCGCTCCGATTTTCGGAACGGCTTTTTGTTTGGATCTGCTCTTAAGTATAAGGGGGCATAAGTCATTTTAAAGACCTGAAAGTATTAAAAGTTCCTTTTTGTTTTGCGAAAAATTAAGGAAAACTGTGGTTTTATTCAGCGGAAAGCACACAGGCGCGGACTGCGTCCTTAAGACGTGAAAGGGGTGTGTCCGTGCGATTCGGTGTGGGTATGTTGGGTTCTTTCGGCTCGATAGAAGAGGCGCTGTTCAGGCTTTGCATCCGAAGCACGATAGATTCCCTTCTCACCAACTCGAAGAGCTGACTTATGGATTTGCATTTTTCAATGGCACAAAGGATTTCTTCTTTGCTTTTTGTCTTTGAAGTGTTCACCGAAAGTCACCCCTTCCCGATAATATCTCTTTATATTATACAGTATTTACAAGGGGTATTTCAAGAGGGGAGGGGGTTCATATATTTACAGAAGGCGAAATTTGTGGTATTCTGTATACAGATAAGTTAGAAATACGGGGTGTTTTTATGGAAGATAATGTAAAAAAATCTCCTCTTGAGGACGAAAAATACAATAATATATTCGAGGAACTGCCAAAATCCGAGGAAAAGGCAGAAACCTCTGAGGCTTCAAAGTCGACACTGAGTCCAAGGAAAATATATCTCATAGTTCTGTGCTCTCTTCTTGCGGTGATTATAGCACTTTCCGCAGCGGTGGTGGTGCTGGCGCTTAAACACGGCAACAACCAGAGAATTCACAGAGCTATCTATGATAAGTCACAAAAAATCACCCTAACCGAAAGCGGTGAGATGATCTCTCTCTACAATATCTCCTTGGGAGACATCCGCATTCCTGCTATTGAGGGCGTACCCAAGAGCACCTACCAAAATGAAAACTTCGTCTCAGGCGGCGACGGCTTCAAGTATTATTACGAGAACTCCGAGCTTTGCTCCTATGTTGGCATTGACGTGTCCGTACACAACGGAGAAATCGATTGGGAGAAGGTAGCTGCTTCCGGCGTTGACTTTGTTATGATTCGTCTGGGCGGCAGAGGCTACGGCGAAGAGGGCAATATCTTTGCAGATGATAATTTCAAGGATAATCTCAAGGGTGCCAAAAAGGCAGGACTCTGGGTAGGCGCCTACTTCTTCTCTCAGGCAACCAACGAAAAGGAAGCTTTGGAGGAGGCTGAGTTCTGCATTGATATGCTCGGGGGAGAGAAGCTGGATTACCCTCTGGCATTTGACTGGGAGATCGTAAGCACCGGCGGAAGCACCCGCTGTGACAACGTAGATCCTCAGGCTCTCACAGATGCCGCAAGAGCTTTCTGCGACAAGGTGGAGAAGGAGGGCTACATCCCTGCACTCTACGCAGGCTCAAAGGTGGTATACTATAAATACGATATGGCTCAGCTTGCAGATGTTGACATCTGGTACGCATATTACAGCGACGAGCCCGACCTTTTCTACAACTACACCATCTGGCAGTATTCACAGTCAGGCAGGGTAGAGGGAGTAGACGGTGAGGTCGATCTTAATATCTGCATGAAAAATTACACATAATCCTATATATAAATAGAAAAACACCGAAAGGAAAAATCCTATGGAAAAAATCGCAAGCTTTACTATCAATCACGATACCCTCACCGAGGGAATTTACATCTCCCGTCTTGACGGAGATATCACAACCTATGATCTGAGATTTATAAGACCCAACACCCCTCCTTTTCTTGAGCAGAAGGCTCTGCACACCATCGAACACCTCTTTGCAACCTTTCTGAGAAACAGCGCATTCTCTCAGAATATTGTCTACTTTGGACCTATGGGCTGCAGAACGGGCTTTTATCTTCTTGTTAGAGATCTTCCGAATCTGGATGCCATCAATCTCATCAAAGAGGTGCTCTCGCTCTCAATCGATTTTGAGGGAGAGATTCCCGGAAGCAGTAAAATCGAGTGCGGAAATTACAAAGAACACGATCTCGATGGGGCAAAGGAAGCCCTTCGTAAATACCAAGAAGCCGTTAAGGACTGGACGATTTACGATTTACAATACAAATAATTGTGCAATATAAACAAAAACACCTTGGCTGTTTTATCCAAACTATCCGAATGTCTGAAATTTTTCGGATTTGGTTGAATTTATCGGACGAATTGTGTATACTTAACAAAGTTGTTACAAAATAAGTTACAAATTCGTAACCGTTAATTCTCACAGGAAAAAACATTACGCCAAGGAGTTTTTATTTTGGATTCTAAATACCTTAGTGTCGAGGGCTACAAGAAAATCAGTGGTCTCAAAGGCACAAGCAAAAAGAAACTTACAACCGGACAGAAGTTTATCCGATTCATAAAGCGAGTTCCCAAGGAAATCGGAAGAGATATGAAGGCTATCAAGGAGAAGATCTCCAGAATTACCTGGTCAACTCTCACCCCCAAGAAGTTTATCGCAGGCGTGAGAAAGTTCCACATAAGCTCTTCTTATTTCGAGTTCATGAGAACTCCCAAGGGAATTGCTTCCGTTATGGCACCTGTTCTTGCAGCAGTTGTGCTTGTTCTCACCATCTGTTTCTGGACCTGCGGTGAGAAGTCCCTCAACGTTTATGTTGACGGAAAGCACATTGCCACAATTGAGGACGAATCCGTTCTCACTCAGGCATCAGCTAACTTTTACAGCGCACTTTCTACCACCTCTTCAGAGGCAGACACAGTGCCTGTGATGCAGATTTCTCTGCCCACACTGGGAGAAACTAAGACTGACAGCTCAGCAGTTGTTTACGAAAAGCTGGTTGATACCACAGACGCAGTTACAAACAACGCAGGAGCCCTTTACGTTGACGGTGTGTTCTACGGCGCAACCGAGGATGCAGACGCCCTTCAGGAGGGACTCATCACCCTGCTTTCCGACGCAAAGGTTCGTTATGATGATACCACCACAACAACCTTCGAAAATGATGTTCAGGTAGTGAGAGGTGTTTATCCTCAGGAGGATATGAAAACCGTTGAGGAAATCATCACCGCCGCAAAGAGCAACATTTCCATTCGTCTTGAGACCGACTTAAGCGTTGAGTATGAGTTGGGCTATGACACAATTTATGAATATGACGACACTCAGCTTGATACATATTCCTATGTAAAGGTTGAGGGTGAAAACGGCCTTCAGAAGGTAAATTACCGTCTCGTTTACATTGACGGTGTGCAGACCGACGCTATTCCTCAGAACACAACAATTATTGAGGAGCCCCAGACTCAGGTCCTTGTTCTCGGAACACAGGAGAGCTACACAGGCGACGGCAGCTTCACATGGCCCGTACCTTACACACACTACATCACAAGCTATTTCG
>JAZSME010000082.1:0-4581 GCA_045535715.1 Ruminococcus sp.
GCCCTTATCGTCAGTAATCTTATCAAGTAATTCAAGAAGTCTCTTTGTACCAACACGGCAAGGTGTACACTTACCACAAGATTCATCAACTGTGAACTCGAGGAAGAACTTAGCCATGTCAACCATACATGTGTCCTCGTCCATAACGATAAGTCCGCCTGAACCCATCATACAGCCGATAGCAGTAAGGTTGTCATAGTCAACGGGAGTGTCGATAAGGCTTGCAGGGATACATCCGCCGGAGGGACCGCCTGTCTGAGCAGCCTTGAACTTCTTGCCATTAGGAATACCGCCGCCGATGTCGTTGATGATCTCACGAACAGTAGTACCCATGGGGATTTCTACAAGACCTGTGTGCTCGATCTTACCGCCGAGAGCGAATACCTTGGTACCCTTACTCTTCTCAGTACCCATGGAAGCAAACCAATCAGCACCGCGAAGAATGATCTGGGGAATATTTGCGAAGGTCTCAACGTTGTTTTCAACTGTGGGCTTGCCATAGAGACCCTTAACTGCAGGATAGGGAGGACGGGGACGGGGCTCACCGCGGTTACCCTCGATGGAGGTCATAAGAGCTGTCTCTTCACCGCAAACGAATGCGCCTGCGCCCAGTCTGATTTCGAGATCAAAGTCGAAACCTGAGCCGAAGATATCCTTGCCGAGAAGACCGATTTCCTTAGCCTGATCGATAGCGATCTGGAGTCTTCTTACAGCGATGGGATACTCAGCACGAACATATACATAACCCTTTGTAGCGCCGATAGCGTAGCCTGCGATAGCCATAGCCTCGATGATACAGTGGGGATCGCCTTCGAGAACTGAGCGGTCCATGAATGCACCGGGGTCACCCTCGTCAGCGTTACAAACAACATACTTCTGGTCTGCCTGGTTGGGAGCTGTGAGAGCCCACTTACGGCCTGTGGGGAAGCCACCGCCGCCACGTCCGCGAAGACCTGACTCTGTAACGATATCAATAACCTGCTGGGGAGTCATCTCTGTGAGAACCTTACCGAGAGCCTGGTAACCGTCCATAGCAATGTACTCGTTGATGTCCTCAGGGTCGATAACACCGCAGTTTCTGAGAACTACACGCTGCTGAGTCTTGTAGAAAGCGGTATCATTCAGGGAAACAGTCTTGACATCAACGTCTTCCTCGCCTGTGTCTGCGTAAACAAGACGCTCAACGATTCTACCCTTGAGAAGATGTTCGGAAACGATTTCCTCAACATCAGAAGCCTCAACACGGCTGTAGAATGTGCCTTCGGGATGAATAATAACAACGGGACCGAGTGCGCAAAGACCGAAGCAACCGGTCATTACAATTTTTACTTCATCAGCAATGCCGTGCTTTGCAAGAGCCTCAGAAAAAGCCTCGCTGATCTTCACGCTGCCTGAAGAAGTACAACCTGTACCGCCACAGATTAAAACATGTGAACGAATCATAAATCTAACCTCCGATTATGCGTTTTCTTTTGAGAAGGTGTACTCGGCAACAACCTTGCCGCCCTTTAAGTGCTCTTCGACAACCCTCTTTGCCTTCTCGGGGGTCATCTTAACATAGGTTACCTTTTCCTTGTCAGCCTCGTAGATCTCTACAACGGGCTCGAACTGACAGATGCCGATGCAGCCTGTCTGAGAAACTGTTACCTTTGATGTGAGGTCTGCGTTTGCAACCTCCTCAACAAAGGTGCTGAGAACAGGACGTGCGCCTGCTGCGATGCCGCAGGTTGCCATACCGACAACTACTCTCATTTCTCCTGAGCCTTCACGCAGAGAAACCTTGTTCTGCATTTTTTCTTTGATTGCCTGGAGTTCTGCTAATGACTTCATATTTCTTTTCCTTTCTAAAATATAATGAATAAATATATTAATAAAAACTATTAATAGGCATTTGAATCTTAAGCTTTTTCAATTTCCTCATACTGCTCGGTGAGGTAGTCCTTTATCCAGGTGATGACCTCAAATTCCGCAAGGGAGATTTCATCTCCCAGTTGGGCTCTCAGGTCTCTTGTGTCAAGGCTTACCGTACCCTTCGGCATTGTGTGAGTGTAGAGGAAATCCGTCATGGGATCTCCCTGAATGAGGGTGACAATCGAGAAAACCACATCACCCAAAGGAGTGAAGTCAATGTGGTTTTTATTGAAGGTTGCCACAACCTTTGTTCCGTGATCCGAGGGGTAGGTTTCCTCATCCTTTGACTCGATGTGGAACTCTCCTCCCGTCTGTTCACAGGAAAGCTTAAGAAGAGGGATTCCAAGGCCCACTTTTCTTGTGGTGCGGGTGGTGTAGAAGGGATTGGAGACACCTTTCAGTATCTCTTCCTTCATTCCGCAGCCGTCATCAAGAATTGTAAGCTTCAGAGTATCCTCTGTTTCCTCAAGGCTTATAGTGACCAGAGTGGCTCTTGCCTTGACGGAATTTTTTGCTATATCAAGAATGTTTAGGGATATTTCTTTCATCTCTTTACCTCAGAGCTTCAAAAATCTTCTTTCTCACAAGGGCACTGCTGTACGGCTCATCGTCAATAAGGAAGTAGTTTTCCTTATCTCTCATCATGTGAAGATAATGGGCGTCTGAAGAGACCACGAAATGTCGGTCTCCCAAATCGTAGAGAGCCTTGTACTTTTCGATGTTTTCCTTATCGTTGAATTCACAGCACTTAAAACCCTTGATGTCAGGAAATGTACCAAGCGTGCTTATGATGCCGTTTGCCTCGCGGTCAATGTGAGCCGGATAGGCGATACCGCCGAATTCCTCTGCCAGAGCGGGGCACTCCTCAACGGTGATTGTGGTAGCGTTTGAGAGAAGATATTTCTCTGTTTCCACTACTTGGTCGTTTTCATCCATAACCATCTGCTCGCCGTAGATATCCACACGATTCTCAAAGAGAATGCGTCTTGTCTCCACGAACTCACTGAAGCGCATGGCATCAGAGAGCTCCTCAAAGAGGAAGATAATGTGGATGTCCTCTGCGGTGGTAAGCTCCATCCCCGCAATGGGAATGAGTCCGTACATCTTGCAGGCGGAAAAGAACGCAGGGCAATTCTTGCAGGTGTTGTGGTCAGTGAGAGCCACAACGTTGAGGTTGCAGAGAGTTGCCATTCCTGCAATGTTTGCAGGGGTACTGTCATCGTCACCGCAGGGGGAGAGACAGGAGTGCAGATGAAGGTCGTAATAGTACTTGTTCATACAGATAAAAGCTGAGAAATCAAAAGAGCAGTCTCGTAAGCACTCAGCGCAGTTGTGACTACGTTGATTCCCTTTGCTTTTGCAGCTTCGAGAACCTCGTCGTCCAGGGTGACACCCTCAGCAAGAATAACGCAAGAGACATCTGTGAGAGTAGCAACAGCAAGAGTGTTGATGTTACTCATAATTGTTATCCATGCGTCGCCGCTGGTTGCCTTGCCCATAACCCAGCTCAGCAGGTCGCCGATATAGCAGGACTCGATCTCTCTGTCTGCCTCGGGGCAGATAACGGGAGAAAAGTGCTCGTTCTTAAGAAGATCGTAGACTGTCAACTGAAATCATCCTTTGATTTGAGAAATTCTGAAAGCTCCTCTTTCATAGAGATAATACACTCGGATCTGTTTGCGTTTCCCTTCACAACATCCTCCGCAAATGCCTGACAGGTGGGTGCACCGCAGGCTCCGCAGTCGATTCCGGGAAGCTCTGCTTTGAGCTTCTGGATCTGAGCCATCATCTTCATGGACTCAGACATGCTGTCTGAAAGTCTGGAGATGGGGTAGTAGGTGGGAAGCTCCGAGAAGAAGAACTCCTCGGGGATGTTTTCCTCCTGTTCCTTTGTGAGGAAGTTCTGGGAAACGGGAAGATATCTCCTGAGTGTCTTGAGCTTTGCTTTGGAGATAAAGGGATTCTGCATTGTGAGAACACCGCCTACGCAACCGCCTGTGCAGGCGTTGAGTTCAACGAACTCAAGGGGAGGGATGTTATCATTTTCAATCTGGTCAAGCACGCGGTTTACATTTTCAATGCCGTCTGCTGCCAGATAGGCATCGTTGAAAAGTGAGGTCGACTCACCGCCGGAGGAAGCCCAGCCGATGCCGATCATTCCTGAATTGGAAAGTGATAAAATATCATCATTGTGACTCATTGCGTTAATGAGTTCAAAGTAAATATCGCTGATGGGGATTACCTTGTCCACACGACTCTTATATTCTCCGAAGCCGTTTTTAACATAGCTTGCCTTGCCGGGACAGGGGGAGATGAAGCAAACGCCGATATCCTCGTCCTTGAGTTCGGGGTGCTCCTTCTTTGCCTTGTCTCTTGCCATCATTGCGGCAATCTCCATGGGAGGTAGCATAGGCAGGATGTTGTCCTTGAGAGAGGGGAATCTCAGAGAGATAAGCCTCAGTACAACGGGACAAGCAGAGCTGATTACAGGCTTCGGGAGATTACTCTTTCTCAGGTAAGCTCTGGTGTATGCCGATGAAAGCTCAGCGGCAGTTGACACCTCGAAAACGTCGTCGAAACCGATTTTGAGAAGACCGTTGAGAACATAGTCCACATCATCAAGGTTTTCGAACTGTCCGTAGAGAGTGGGGGCGGGAAGAGCAATCTTCC
>JAZSME010000062.1:0-11455 GCA_045535715.1 Ruminococcus sp.
CCGTTGAAGCTGCTACTGTTAACGGTTCCATCTACGCTTACCCCGAGGTTGGCGACAACAGCTACTTCCTCTGCTACGACAAGAGATTTGTAACAGACGAGCAGGCTAAGTCCCTCGAGACTCTCCTTGCAGCATGTAAGGACGCTGGTAAGAAGTTCACATTCGACTCCGGTAACGGTTACTTCACTTGCGTATACCTCTACACAGGTGGTCTCCAGACTCTCGGCCTCGAAGATGATGGCATTACTCAGAAGTTCAACGACTACAACATCGACGAAGTAGTTGCTACAACTAAGGCATTCGCAGAGCTCTTCGCTCAGTACAAGGGCACATTCGAGAACATCGGTACAGTTGGTTTCGCTGACGGTGTTAAGACTGATCCCACAACTGTTGCAGCAGGCGTTATCGGTTCTTGGGATATCGGTTCCGTTAAGGAGATCCTCGGTGACAACGCTGGCTTCGCAATTCTTCCCACAATCAACGTAGGCGGAACTGACAAGCAGATGATCAACATGTTCGGTTACAAGTTCCTCGGCGTTAACAAGAACTCTGCAGCTCCCTACACAGCTCAGCTCCTCGCATTCTACCTCTCCGGTGAAGAGTGCCAGCTCGACAGAGCAGAGAAGCTCGAGTGGGGTCCCTCCAATGTAAACGTTCAGAACTCTGAGTTCGTTCAGAACAACGTTTCCATGAAGGCTATCCTTGCACAGGCAGAGTACTCCATGCCTCAGGTAGGTATCGCAAACACATTCTGGGATCCCCTCGCAGGTCTCGGTAAGTATGTTGCAGAGCCCACAAACGACTTCTCCGACGCTAAGGTTAAGGAGCAGGTTGAGGCTTGTATCGCAAACATCAAGGACGAATAATCAATCCTTGTTTTTAAGAGTTTGATAAATAAGAGAGCAGCTCGACCCATACGGAGCACGAGCTGCTCCTTTGTCAACTTATTTGTCAGATTTATCTAAGATTTTAGATAAAAGGAGAGTGATTCGGGAATGAAATATACCGACTATATGGCGTTGAGTCCTCTTCAGCGTTTCTGGTATAAATTTACTACATTTGTAAAATCAATCCCGAGAGGTATTGCCAATTTCTTCTGCGCTATCGGCAAGGGAATTGTCAATTTCTTTAAGGGAATTGGTAAAGGCATTGCAAATTTCGTAATGGGCTTTATCCGCGGTGATATTTTCACCAAAGTTTCTTATGTTATTATGGGCTTCGGCAACATTTGTCGCGGCCAGATTGTCAAGGGACTCATGTTCCTTGCAATTGAAGCAGGTTACATAGTTTATATGCTGACCTTCGGCGCTGAGTATGTAATGCGTCTTTTCAGACTTCATGCCGAATACGGTCCTGATATTATTGAAAAGGTTCCCGGCGGTGTTAATGTCCAGTCCGGTCCCGTTATCGTACCCAGTGTAAAGATACTGCTTTTCGGTATCCTTTCCGTTATGCTGACAGTTGTGTTCATCACAATTTACTTCATCAGCGCAAAATCTGCAAGAAAAGTTGAAGAACTTAAGAAGTCCGGTCAGAAGGTTCCTACCTTCAAAGACGACTACAAGGATCTTCTTGATTCCAAGTTCCACGCAACTCTTCTCACAACTCCCGTTATTCTCATCGGAGCTTTCGTTATCCTGCCCTTGCTCTTCATGATCCTGATGGCATTCACAGGTTTCTCCGGCACAAGCTACGCTGACTTCGGTTGGGTAGGCTTTGAGAATTTCGGTGAAATCTTCAAGACTTCCAATTCTTCCGCAGCATCCATGGGTGCTACATTCGGAAAGATTATTGTCTGGACACTTGTCTGGGCGGTTGCCGCCACCTTCTCCAACTACATCCTCGGTATGGTTGTTGCTCTTATGATCAATAAGAAGGGCATCAAGCTCAAGGGCCTTTGGAGAACAATGTTCGTTATGACAATCGCTGTACCTCAGTTCGTTACTCTGCTCCTTATGGCTCAGATTCTCGGACCCTATGATTACAGCCCCATGAACCTGATTCTCAGCAACTTCTTCGGTAGTAAAGAGGCAATTGACTTCCTCGGCTCTACCGTAAACAACGGTCTTCTTCCCAGAATCATGGTTATCGTTGTTAACTGCTGGGTAGGTATTCCCTACACAATTCTGATGACAACCGGTATTCTTATGAATATTCCTGAAGATCTGTACGAAAGTGCTCGTATCGACGGCGCAGGCCCTGTAAAGAGCTTCACCAAGATCACACTTCCTTATATGCTCTTCGTTACTACACCTTATCTCATTACCACATTCATCGGTAATGTAAACAACTTCAACGTTATCTTCCTGCTCACAAAGGGCGGTCCCGTTGATAACCTTGAGTATGCTAAGGGTGCGGGTTATACTGACCTGCTGATTACTCTGCTGTACAAACTGTCTATTGATAAGAGCCTCTATGGTCTCGGTGCTGCAATCGGTATCCTTGTATTCCTTGTTTGCGCAACCCTGTCACTGGTTACCTTCAATATGACCAAGTCAGCAAAGAATGAGGAGGAATTCTCATGATAAAAAGCTATAAACTCAAAAGAGGTCTTGCAAATACATTTATCTATGTTTTGCTTACAGTAATGTCCCTTATCTGGATATTCCCTCTCGTATGGCTGGTTCTTCATTCATTCCGAATCAACCCCATTGACCCTTCAATTGCTCCCGTAGTTAATTATCAGGGTATTTTCCCCAAGTTCAATGAGCTTGGTATCGACAACTACATCTCTCTTTTCAAAGAGACAAAGTACCTCATCTGGTTCAAGAACACATTTATCGTTGCTGTTGTAAGCTGCGTTATCTCAACTCTCTCAGTTCTGATGGTTGCTTATACCTTCAGCCGTCTGAGATTTAAGGCTCGTAAGCCTTTCATCAACGTTGGTATGATCATGGGTATGTTCCCCGGCTTTATGACAACAATCGCTATGTATCACATCCTCGACGTTATCGGTCTGGAGAGAACTCTTCTCGGTCTTATCCTGTGTTACAGTGGTGGTTCTGGTCTTGGTTACCTTGTTGCTAAGGGCTTCTTCGATACAATTCCCAGAGCTCTTGACGAGGCTGCTACAATCGACGGCGCCAACAAGAATCAGATCTTCTGGAAGATTATTCTTCCCATGTCCAAGCCTATCGTAGTTTATACCGTACTTACATCCTTTATCGGACCCTGGTGCGACTTTATTCTCGTAAACATCCTGATGGGTAACGACCAGTCTCTCTGGACTGTTTCCAGAGGTCTTATGTACTGGACTGAGAGAGAGCGTATCGCAGAGGGTACCTTCAGATGGTTCCTCTCCGGCTCCGTTCTTATCGCAGTTCCCATTACTGCACTGTTCCTTTACATGCAGAAGTACTACGTTGAAGGCGTTACTGCCGGCGGCGTTAAGGGTTAATTCCCGAATTTCACAAACCTTTAGGGGGCGACTGCCACAGGCGGCCGCCCCTTTTTGAAGCAGAGCATTCGGCAGGGAAAACGCTGATCACCTGCCCTTAAATTTGAAAACAAGGGGAAACCCATTACATACAAACATTAAAAAGGAGTGAAGAAAAGTGAAGAGAATCCTTTCTATCATTATGATTTGTGTACTTGCACTTTCTGTTGTGGCACTTGGCGGCTGCCGTAAATCTAAAAAGTATAGGTCCGGTGATCCCGTGAAGGCAACCTCCGCTCCCACAGAAGATCCTGTGGAAACACTTGAGGTAAAACCCTCACAGGACAAGTACAGAAACTTCTATCACATCTGGGTGTGTTCTTTCAATGACTCGAACGGTGACGAGACTGGTGACCTCAACGGTATCACCGAGAAGCTCGATTACTTAAACGACGGAGATCCCACCACCACAACAGACCTTGGCGTGGATGGTATCTGGCTCTCTCCCATAATGCCCTCTGACTCATACCATAAGTATGACGTTGACGATTATATGGATATTGACCCCGAGTTCGGTACTCTTGAGGATTTCGACAGACTAATTGAAGAGTGCGACAAGCGAGGCATCACAGTTATTCTTGACCTTGTTCTCAACCACTGCGGCGGCGGACACGAGTTCTTCAAGCTGGCAATGGAAGAAGCAAAGGCAGGTAATCTTGACGGCTATGCTGACTATTACAGATTCGCTCTGACCACAGAGTCCCCTGGTGAGGGCTGGCGTACTTCTATGAGCAATCTGGGTCTTTGGTACGAGGGACAGTTCAGTGGCGAAATGCCCGAGTGGAATCTTGCTTCTGATAAGACAAGAGCCTACTTTGAGGAAGTTGCTAAGTTCTGGCTTGACCGCGGTGTAGGCGGATTCAGACTTGACGCAGTAAAATATATGACCGATGAGACCACAGACGGCGCAGAGTTCCTTAAGTGGTTCTATGAAACCGCACAGAAGTACAATCCCGACGTATATATGGTCGGCGAAAACTGGCAGAGCAACTCCTACCTCTATGACACCTACGAGTCAGGCATTGACAGCCAGTTTGCGTTCTCCTTTGCAACAGCATCAGGTAACGTTGCAACAGCTGTAAATTCTGAAAACGGTAATACTCTTTCAACACAGCTCAAGAAGTTTGATGACGGCTCCGTTGAGGCAAATCCCAACGTAATCAATGCAATGTTCATCTCAAACCATGATATGGTAAGAAGTGCAAACTATTTCTCAGGAGACCTTTCCAAGGAAAAGATGGCTGCAGCTCTCTATATGCTCTGCCCCGGTAATACATTCACCTACTATGGCGAGGAGCTGGGTCTTGAGGTTCCCGGCGGTTGCACAGGCAATGACGCTTATTACAGAAGCGCAATGCCCTGGGACAGTGACGTTGAGCCTGATATCTGGTGTACTGCCGAGGCTTACGGCATTTATGAAAGAGGCGGAGTAAAGCAGCAGCAGGAGGACGAAAACTCTCTGCTCAATTTCTACAAGAGAGTTATCAGAATCAAGAATCAGAATCCTGAGATCGCAAGAGGCCACATCACAGAAACCTTTAATTTTGACAACAAGGCTATCTGTGCATATAAGGTAGAGTATGAGGGTAAGGCACTCCTTATAATTCACAACCTTGATGACGAGAACACAGTAAATCTTGAGATTTCTGCAGATATCCTCGCCTCTCCTCAGATCAGAGGTACACTCATCGCAACCGGTGAGGAGGCTGAGAACACCGAAAGCGTGACCCTTTCAGGCACCTCTCTCACAATGCCTGCACGCTCCTCTGTTGTAATCGGCGCAGGAAACTAAGAGAGAAAGCTTTTCTTTCGATGAAAAAGAATAATAAATCCTTCGGGCAGACACTATGTCTGCCCGTTCTTTTTTTGTCTTTTGAGATTTTACAAAACCTTTCATAAATTTCCATTCAAGTAGCGACAAAAGAAAAACTGTCTGCCTCCTATAATGAAACCATAAAAGGGGAGGGACAAACTCCCTGAAGATACTGTGAGGACGGCAAAATTATGGAAGTAACAACATTAAAACGGCGGGAAAGTTCAAGGTCTTCTCTTTCATCCTTATTGAAGGAGATAGGCGTTCATTCGGTGTATTTTGTTCTGGGTTTTATGGTTTCGAAGGGGGCTGTGTTCGGAAACATTGCACCCTTCGGAGTATCTTTGGTGGCAGCGGTGCCTATGAAGTACATAGGCGCAGCGGTGGGTGGTGCGTCCTTTGGGCACATTTTTCTGTCACCTGAAAATTCCTTCAGATATATAGCAGTGATTATTGCTTCCAGCGCACTTCGTTGGCTGTTTTCAGACATAAAGGCCATAAGCAGAAGTAAACTATTCCCGGCAATCATCGCCTTTACGCCCTTGTTTGTTACGGGCTTGGTGCTGTCTTTTGTAAGCGAGGCGGGCACAAGCCTGCTGGGAAGAAGTCTGGTGGAGGCACTGCTGAGTGCAACGGGAGGATATTTTCTCGGAAGAACGGTTAGTCTTCTTTCTTCCCTTCGGGGACTCTGGGGCTTTTCAAAGACAGAACTTTCCTGCTTAGGGGTAACGGGCACGATTTTGATTTTGTCTCTTTTACCGGTATCGTTTTTTGGAATCTCCTTGGGAAGGTTTCTTGCGGTACTTTGCATTCTGATGTGTGCAAGGTACGGGGGAGTTGCTCTGTCAGCGGTGGCGGCAACTGCAACGGGAGCGGTGTTTTCGGCCACGTCGGTTTCCATGGCATTTCTGGGAGGGAGCTACGCTCTCGGTGGGCTTGCAGCCGGGGTGCTAAGCAGCCTCGGAAAGCTTCCCGTCGGTGTTGGTTTTACACTTTGTTCGGTGATAATGTCTTTCCCTTGCAAGGATAACAGTCTGATACTATGCCTGTTTTCAGAGTCGCTCCTTGCAACCGGTGTATTTATGCTGATTCCCGAAAGTGTGGGGAATTTTCTGAGAGTAGCCTTTTTGCCTTCGGTCAGAAGTGAAAGGGAGACCGCCCTGAGAACGGGCATTGTCTCACGGCTTCAGCATGCTTCCGCGGCGCTGGGAGGCGTTAAAAACTGTGTCAAAGAGGTGTCCGAAAAACTTGGGGCAGCAGACAGAGAACGCTCATCTATGGTGATTTTCGAAAATGCCGCCGAGAGGACCTGCAAAAGCTGCGGACTCAGGGTGTTTTGTTGGGAAAGACACAAGGGTGTGACCTTGGATGAACTGAGAGGTGTTGGGAAAAAACTCTTTGAATCAGGCTATGTAACACAGGATGATATAAACGAAAAGTTTTCTAAAAAGTGTTGCAAGAGCGCAGAACTTGCAGAGAGCATTCAGGAAAGCTATCGTGAATTTCTCTATGCCGAGGCGGCAAATAAAAGGATAACTCAGCTCAGAAGTGTAGTGGCAGGAGAGTTTTTAGGGGTAGAAAAGCTCCTGTTTGATTTGTCTGAGGAGTTTTCGGAGAGCGAGGATTTTGACGAGGAAAAGGCGCTGGAAATTTCCGAAGAGCTGAGAGCTATGGGGTTTGTAGCAGTGAACTGTTGCTGTCGGATACAGAAAAGCGGTAGGATGATTGTAGAGCTTATTATGCACAAAAGCAGTAGGAGAGATCTTGATCTTAAGGAGATACATCACGCAGTATCTGCGGTTTGTGCAAGACGATTTGAAAGACCGCGAGAGAGCCTTGAATCTGACAGATACAGAATAGTTATGTCCGAACTATCTCTGTATGATGTGGATATCGGCTCAAGTCAACATACAGCAGGCGGAGGTAATCTTTGCGGAGATTCCATGGACTATTTTCTCAAAGGAGACGGAACTCTCTCGGTGCTGATCAGCGATGGTATGGGAACAGGCGGTGCTGCGGCGGTGGATGCCAATATGTCAGTAAGCATTATGAGCAGACTGCTCAAAGCGGGCATATCCCCTGATTGCGCGCTGTCTGTTGTGAACTCATCTCTTATGGTGAAATCCTCAGATGAGACCACTGCCACAGTTGATTTGCTTGAGGTTAATCTTTTTTCGGGAAAGGTGAATCTTTTCAAGGCAGGAGCCCCCCTGACGTTTATAAAGAGAGGAGGTAAGATACTGAGAAGAGAAGCTCCGTCTCTGCCGGTGGGAATCATTTCCGACGTACATTTTTCAAAGGATGCCCTGACGCTTAAGGAGGGTGATGCTGTGCTGATGGTTTCAGACGGTGTCCTTGCGGGAGATGATGAATGGGTGGAGGAGCTTCTTCTGAACTGGAAGGATGCATCTGCAAAGGAGGTTGCGTCCATAGCGGTAAACGAAGCAAGAAATCGAAGAAAGGATGGTCACGAGGACGATATAACAGCAGTTGCTTTGAAATTTCTTAGAAACTGAGCAAAAAGAAACCGCCGACAGAACCTGTCGGCGGTGTTTTGATTTAATGTTATTTTGTACGGATAATACAGCAGGAAGAGGGACCGAGAGTTGCCTTCTTACATCTGAAGGAAACCTCACCGATGATGTAAACCTTCTCAAGTACCTTCTCATCAAAGGGAATAGCAACCTTGTCTGAGGAGGGGTTGAGCATTACAACATAGTCGCCTCTGCGGTAAGCAAAGGGATACTTCTCCTTCTCACCGTAAACAACCTCAAAGCCGGAGTCGTTTCCGAGCTGAGGAATCTTGTGTCTGAGAGCGATGACATCTGTGATAACCTTGTAGATAGAGTTGGGGTCATCCTTCTGGTTTTCAACGGTGGGAGCACCCTCTCTCATGTCAACGGGAAGATAGATATCCTCTGCAGCTGCCTTTGAGAAGCCCTTGTTCTCGGTGGAATCCCACTGCATGGGAGTTCTGGAGCCTGTACGGGAATATCCGCCCTCTTTGCTCTTGAGTTCGTCCTGATAGCGCATACCGATTTCGTCGCCGTAGAACACGAAGGGAACACCGGGCATTGTGAACATCATAACGTGTGAGAGCTTGATGGTGTCATTGTCCATATAGAAGGGAGCTCTGGGCATATCGTGGTTGTTGGTCATAAAGGAAATGTAGCCGATATCCTTCGTGAGCTCATAGTTGGGAACATATTCCTCAAGGAAAGCGGTGATATCGCCCTTTCCGTTTTTGGAGAAGAAGCTCTTGTTCTCGCCATCCTCAAGGTAGCGGAAGAGTCTTGAGTAGCCGTTGCCGTGATGATCGAGATAGAAGTCCATGTGGAAACCTGCGTTCTTGAGGGAGCGCTCAGGATGGCACCACTCGGAAACAATAGCGGCTTCGGGATAGTCCTTATCAAGCATTTCGCGGACGCCCCTCCAGATTTTAGCGGTGGAAATCTTCTCGTCGTCATTTTTAACGAGGGAGTCAGCCATATCAACACGGAAGCCGTCAGCGCCCATATCAAGCCAGAATCTCATAATATCCTTGAGAGCCTCAGCAGTTGCGATACAGTCGGGGTGGTCAGCGGGCAGCTGCCACTGGGGATGAGTTACCTCATGGAAGCCGTAGTTGAGAGCAGGCTGAGATGAGAAGTAATTTACAAGATAGTTTCCGTCACGGGGACAGATTCCGCACATAAGACGATACTCTGTGGGTGCTTCCCAAACGCAGTTAGTAAAAATGTAGCGGTTTGTGAACTCGTTTTCCTCAGCCTTTTTACCCTCTAAAAACCAGGGATGAGTATCTGAGGTGTGTCCGGGAACAAGGTCAAGAAGCACCTTGATGCCAAGCTCGTGGGCTGCATCAAAGAGACGTTTTGCATCCTCGTTTGTGCCGTATCTTGCAGCCACCTGCTTGTGGTTTCTTACATCGTAGCCGGCATCCATAAAGGGTGAGTCGTAAATGGGGTTGATCCAGAGAGCGTTGCAACCGAGAGACTTGACGTAAGGTAATTTTTCGATAATTCCCTGAAGGTCGCCGATACCGTCTGCGTTGGTATCGTAGTAGCTCTGGGGGTAGATTTCATAAAAAACAGCATCTTTAAGCCAATTAGGCATATTTTATTCCTCCTTAAAAATGTGATTTATACCATACACTAAGTTTATCATTTCTCAGTATCTTTTTCAATATAAATTTATGGATGCAGAGGAAAAGTTAAAAAATAACATCCAGAAACATTCACTTGCAAAAACACCCTCTTCGGAATAGTATGGTATAAAGACCGAAAGCCCAAAAGGAGGAAGTGAATATGACCATCGAACAGATTGATAACACAAAGCTTCTTATATCTCTGTGTTCTCAGGATATGAGAGATTTTTCCTTGAATTTTGACACTATGAGCCTTTGGGATGACCACTCTCGTAAAGTGCTCTCAAGGCTTCTTCATCTGGCAGGCAACAAGACAGGAATGACCATTGATAAGAGGAGTGTGCTGGTTGAGGCAGTGCCCTATGATTTTGGTTGTATTCTTCTGGTGAGCCTCTTGGAAAAAAGTGTAAAGAGAAAGGTCTATAAGGTTAAGAAATTGGAAGGGAAGCCCTGTGTCAGATTCAGCTCTGTGACAGATCTGATGGACTGTGCAAAGGTGCTTCAAAGACAAGGAGTTGCTCTTCACAGAAACTCCCTGTGGCTTTATGAAGGTGAGTATTACCTGATGTCTGATTATCCCTATATCAGCGACAGAGCAAGAGGGATACTCACAGAATTCGGCACTCTTCTGAGAATGAGAGATACAGGAATAGCTTCTGTTAAAGAGAAGGGAAAGGTTTTGTGTGAGGGAGATGCCATGAACATCATCGGCGCCAGAATTTAAAGAAAAAATAAAATGCCACGCCCGAAAGGATCCGGTGCGTGGCATTTTTTTACTGTTGTGTCTGACCTTCGTCGGCCTGAAGTATCACTTTGATCTCGAGCTCTTCCTGAGTGCTTGAGCGATATACCGAAAGGGTAACTTCGTCTGAGGGAGAATGCTTCTCAAGGATTGCATAGACATCCTTGAAGGAGGTGACCTCCTCTCCGTCAATGGCAGTGATAACATCGTTTGGCTCGAGTCCTGTGCCGTCACAGGGACCGCCTTTAGTTACTTCTCCGATAAGGATTCCGAGAGGAATATCGTAGTATTTCTGCATGGATTCGGTAACGGGCTGACCCGAGATACCGAGACGGACTCTGCCGCTTACATATCCCTGATGCATCAGGTCGTCGATAACCTTCTTTGCGGTACGGCTGGGAATTGCAAAGCCCATGCCCTCATAGGAGGACTCAGAGATTTTTGCTGTATTTATACCGATAACCTGACCATACATATTGCAAAGAGGACCACCGGAGTTTCCGGGGTTGATGGCGGCGTCTGTCTGAATGTATGAGACCTGAGCAGAGAGAGAAAGCTCTCTGTCCTTTGCGGAGATAATACCCTTTGTGAGGGAGTTCTGGAAATCCATACCGCCGGGGTTTCCGATAGCTATAACATCGTCTCCGATCTGGGTTTTATCGGAATCACAGAACACAGCAGGTGTTAAGTTGTCTGCGTTTACTTTAAGAACTGCAAGGTCTGTTCTTGAGTCATAACCGATAATTTTAGCTTCATAGGTTGTTCCGTCATTGAGAACAACTCTGACATTATAGAGGCTTCTGCTGTCGCCGATAACGTGGCTGTTGGTTGCGATATAGCCATCCTTGGTGATCACGATACCCGTACCTGTGGATTTAGGATCGCTGTTTTCGGTGACTTTTCCGCTGTAACACACAATGCCTACTGTGGAGTCGGAAATCTGGCTGTATGCGTACTGAGTGGTGTATTTCGAAGTGTCAAGCTTGTCCTTGGGAGGATCGAGCAGAGTGATTGAGCTGTTTTTGGAATAAACGGAATCGTCATCGTTGGGGATAACTCCGCCTTCAACGATGTCGTTCTGAGGAAGGGTTGACTCCTCGTCTTCCTTTTCTTCTTCGGTGGTGGCAGGAGTGGTATCCTCTTCTCTGCTTACAAAGCCGCCGGGTCTTGTGTTATCCTCCTGCTGAGCAGGGGTTCTTGATGCCACATATCCACACAGAACAAGGAAACCCAGGGCGAAAACTGCCACAAGTACCCACAGAACGACTACAAGTGCGGCAGAACCCTTTGAGTGTCGGGGCTCAGTAGGTCCGTAGTAGG
>JAZSME010000130.1:0-13810 GCA_045535715.1 Ruminococcus sp.
ACAGAACGACATGGCTACGATCCGACTTGCCTCGATATCCTCGTCCTTTGCCTCGTAAGTGTTCTCTTCGGGGATAAAGTCGGGATAGAAGTCATCGGTGTCGATATAGGCACCCTGAACATTGAGAGGAATATCAAGCCATGTGGGGCCGGGGCGACCCTCTTTTGCCATATAGAGAGCCTTCTGCAGACAGTAGCGGATTTTGAGAGGATCAATTACCATTTCGCAGTATTTTGTCATACACTCAACGGATTTGCAGATATCGAACTCCTGATCGCCCATTGCGCGAAGAGGAAGTCCTGTGCTTCTGGCGGTTGTGTCATATCTTACCTGACCGCTTATTACCAGCATGGGAATGGAATCGAGCCATGCACCAACAACGCCTGTGATAGCGTTGGTGCCGCCGGGACCTGTGGTCACACAGCAGAGTGCAATCTCGTTGTTGATTCGGGCATAAGCTTCTGCAGCAATGGCAGATGCTTGCTCGTGGTGGTTATAGGTGCAACGAAGACCCTTCTGATGACCAAAGGCATCATTTAAGTGCATTGCGCCGCCGCCTACTACTGTAAAGCAGTCTTTAATTCCGTTATCAACAAGGAACTGGGCAATATAGTCGGATACTTTAACTTTCATAAGTATTCTCCTTAATTTATTATGCGTTGTTTACTGCGTCGATAATAGTCTTAGCCATATAGTCTATCATTTCGTCTGTCATACCGGGATAAACGCCTACCCAGAATGTGTTCATCATAATGCTGTTTGTGGTGTGAAGGTCACCTACGATGCGATAGCCTTCGCCGGATGCTCTCATTTCGTCAAATACCGGCTGCTTTGTAATGTTTCCTGCGAAGAGCATTCTTGTCTGAACGCCGTGGTCCTCGCAGTACTGAACAACCCGGTTCTTGGAGATGCCTTCCTTGCAGGTGATGAGGAAACCAAACCATGAGGGGTCGCTGTTCTCGCAAGCGACGGGGAGGATGATCTTGTCCTCTATGCACTCGAGTGCCTTTCTGAGACGTGCGAAGTTATACTTTCTCTTCTCGACGAAGGAGGGGAACTTCTCAAGCTGCGCACAGCCGATGGAAGCCTGCATCTCTGTAACCTTCAGGTTAAAGCCGAAGTGGCTGTAAACGTATTTGTGGTCATAGCCTAAGGGAAGTTCGCCGTACTGACGGTCAAAGCGGTGCTTGCAGAGGTTGTCCATACCGGAGGGACAAACACAGTCTCTGCCCCAGTCCCTGAGGGAACGCACGATCTTGTGAAGCAGGGGATCGTTTGTGTAAACTGCGCCGCCTTCGCCCATAGTCATGTGGTGGGGAGGATAGAAGCTGGAGGTGCCGATATCACCGATAGTTCCTGTGAAGCGCTCCTCACCGTCAATGGTGTATTTGCTTCCGAGGGCATCACAGTTATCCTCGATAAGCCAGAGGTTGTGCTTCTTACAGAAATCCTTCACAGCTCCCAGATCAAAGGGATTACCCAGAGTGTGAGCAAGCATTACAGCCTTTGTCTTTTCGGAAAGTGCTGCTTCGAGCTGTGTGACGTCGATGTTGTACTGAGGAATTGTTACATCTACAAAAACAGGAACGGCACCGAACTGGATAATGGGGGAGATGGTAGTGGGGAAGCCTGCTGCCACAGTGATGACCTCGTCACCTCTGCGAATTCTTCTGTCTCCCAGAAGATGGGAGGTAAGAGCAAAGAATGCAAGCAGGTTTGCGGATGAGCCTGAATTTACAAGGGATACGAATTTAGTACCCAGATACTCGCCGAGACGTCTCTCAAATTCGTCGCAATAGCGACCTGAGGTGAGCCAGAAATCCAGAGAAGAGTCTACAAGGTTTACCATTTCTTTGTTGTCAAAAACTCTTCCTGCATAGGAGATTCTGTCGCCCTCCTTGTATTCGGGTCTTTTTTTGTAGGTGTCGCAGTATTCAGCAACAAGGGCGAGAATTTCTTCTCTTGCCTGTGCTTCGGTTTTATTCTCAAACATATTAAACACTCCTCAGTTAAAAAATTCGGATATTTGTTTATCCATAATGGCGGGAATGTCTCCGCCCTCAAAATAAACCTTTGTCCATTCTATTATTTTATTTACAGCTTCCTCAACAGACCAGCGAGGTGACCAGTTAAAGGTGCGTTTCACCTTGTTTGTGTCAAGTCGCAGGTAGTTTGCTTCGTGAGGAGCATCCTTTTCGCTTACGTCTTTCCAATTTGCGCCCTTGCCCCAAAGCTCACAGAAGAGGGTCACGAGCTGACCTGTTGTGCGGCAGTCGACTTCCTCGGGACCTACGTTGTAGTAGCCCTGATAAGAGGGATCTTCGTACTGTCTCTGTGCAATCATCAGATAGATTTTAAGAGGTTCCAGCACGTGCTGATAGGGACGGGTGGAATTGGGGTTTCTGACAATGATGGTCTCTCCCTTTTCCATCGCTCTGACGCAGTCGGGGATTATGCGGTCTTTTGCAAAATCTCCGCCGCCGATTACGTTACCTGCTCTGCAGGTAGAGACAGCGGTTGAGCTTTGATCAAAGTAGGATTTTTTGTAGCTGTGAGTCACAAGTTCGGAACAGGATTTACTGTTTGAATAAGGGTCGTAGCCGTCAAGAGGCATATCCTCAGTAAAGGCAATGTTGTTTTCGCAGTTTTCGTAGACCTTATCCGTTGTGACGTTCACAAAGGACTTTACAAAGGGACTCTGCCTTACACATTCACAGATATTTACTGTGCCCATTACATTGGTGGCGTAGGTGAATACAGGGTCTCTGTATCCGTCGCGGACTATTGCCTGGGCTGCAAGATGAAGAACTATCTCGGGCTTTTCCTTCTCAAAGACCTCAGAGAGTTTCTCAAGGTCCCTGATGTCTGCAATGTAGGAGGTCATCTCGTTTTCAATGCCCGAAAGTTCAAAAAGAGAAGGGGAGGTGGGAGCCTCAAGGGAATACCCCACGACCTTAGCTCCTGCGTTTATGAGGATTCTTGAGAGCCATGCTCCCTTGAATCCCGTATGTCCCGTTATGAGGACTTTTTTGTCCTTGTAAAAAGAAAGATTCATATTACCAGACCTTCCAGGGAGCGTTGCCGCTTTCCCACATTTCTTCAAGCTGCAGCTTTTCTCTTAAGGTGTCCATGGGCTTCCAGAAGCCGTTGTGGATATATGCATCCAGCTCTCCCAGCCTTGCCACAGCCTCAAGAGGCTCTTTTTCAAAAACAGTGTCGTCTCCGTCTATGTAGTTGAAAATTTCAGGCTCCAGAACCATAAAGCCTGCGTTGATGCGGGAGCCGTCTGAGTCACTTTTCTCTCTGAATGAAGAAATTGTGCTGTCCTCCTCAATGCAGAGGCAACCGAAACGCTGACCGACGGACACAGCCGTGATGGTGGCAATGTGACCCTGCTCCTTGTGGAATTTAACAAGCTCAGCTATGTTTACGTCGGCAACACCGTCACCGTAGGTGAGCATAAAGGGCTCGTTGCCGATGAAATCCTTGATGCGTTTAACTCTTCCGCCGGTCATGGTGTTGTAGCCGGTGTCAACAATAGTTACCTTCCAGGGCTCAGCGTGCTCAGAGTGGATAGTAAGCTTGTTGGAGTTTGTGAAGTCAAAGGTTACGTCGGAGCAATGCAGGAAGTAGTTTGCAAAGTACTCCTTAATGGCGTACTGTTTGTATCCTGCGCAGATGATGAATTCATTGAATCCGTAGTGGGAGTAGGTTTTCATTATGTGCCAGAGAATGGGATGTCCGCCAAGACCGATCATGGGCTTGGGCTTGCTTTTGCTTTCTTCGCTGATACGTGTGCCGTATCCGCCTGCTAAGATTACTACTTTCATTGCTTAACTCTCCGTAACTTTCTTATTTTTCTTTTTGAAAATACCCTTTGCCATACCCAGCATCTCCCTTGAAACCCTCGGCTCTGTAAGGAACGCAACGAGGAAAAAGACGGCGATAACGCCTATTGAGACGGGTATACACCAGAGGATAATATTTACATAACTTGTTGTGTTTATGGGAATGTATTTCATCAGTAAAACGATTCCCACAAAAACCAGGATGTCAAGTATCCAGCGCTTGTAGGTGATCCAGGCCGGACGTTTTATGATGTGCTTTGAATTGTAGATTATCATATCGTTGCTTCTGTAAAGAAGTGCTACGATGGTGCCTATCAGTACGCCGTAGATTCCCATTCCGTAAATGTTGAGGATCCAGACGGCAGCAAGGGAGCAAACAATGTTGAGCGTCATTTCGATAACAGAACGCCACTGGGTCTGTTTGAAATGACCTGAAAAGCTTGCGCAATGACCCGAGGGAGCTCTGCCTGAAACAAGAATCTTTATGATAACAAACAGGATGGGCAGCCAGAAGTCCACGTAGTTGATGTCGGCTCCGTGAGTGTAGAGTGTGATAAAGGGTGTGATGAAGATATAGGTTATACAGTAAAGCGCAAAGGAGATCGTAAGGGAAAACAGCTCCCATGGCTCATAGAGCTTTTTGAAGGCGTCCTTGTCTGAGTTGCAAAGCTGCCCCATTTTATACACAAAGCCGGATTCCACATTGCTCAGCAGAGTGCTGACCATTTCGAAGAGAAGGTTGTAAAGAGCGTAGATGCTTGCTGCCTTGAAACCGCAGAAAACAGAAAGAAGTATAGTGTCGGTATTGTTGAAGATAAGAAGAGAAACCTGATGAACGATTACATTTCTGCTTTGAGAGATAGCCTTTTTATTGGGATCTACCTTAAGGTCGAGCCATTTGTAGTGCCTTCTGATATAGAAGGTGTAGTAGAGCATTTGCAGAATGTTCAGAATAAACTGAGCAAAGGTGATCATAACAACAGAGAAGCCTGTCATTATGAGGACGATCTTTGAGATGCTGACCGCTGTGTGAACTACGGTGGTGACGTTGGTGATAATGTAATGCTTGCCTTCTGCCTGAAGAAGCATTTTGAACTTTCCCTGAAAGAAAAAGTTAATAACGTTGCTGATACCGATAAAGAGGATTACCAGCACTACCACAATGTGCTTTATGTCAGACTGCACGCAGAAGGGGTAGATACCTGCGAAAAGTGCAATGGCGATGAGATAGAAAAATCCCACGCGCTTATAGAATCTGTCTGTTGCGGCAAGTATTGAGTTGATATCCTCGTGACTGCTCTTTGCAACGGGACCGTAGAGGGCCTGAAGTGTTGCGGTACCTACGCCTGCTTCAAGCAAAGCGATATATTTAAAAATGTTGTTTACGGAGGTTAACATTCCGTTGACTTCCGAGCCGTAGGAGAAAATAAACAGCTTCGGCAGGACAATGCCGAGAGCAATGGTTATCACCTGACCCAGGATGCCAAAGAAAATGTTTTTCATGCTTTTATTCATTTGGATTCCCTTCAGTTATGAAAAAAGTTATTTCTTTTTCTTGTTTTTGTAAAGCCCCATTTTAAAAAGAAGATAAATGATACGTTCTTTCATAGTGCAAAGACCGTCGGCTTTAAGCTTTGAGTAGCATTCTGAAACCAGCTTTTTGTCGCCGATACTCATTGAAACGTAGAATCTGTCACGGGTGGCTCTGTTTTTTGAAAGGTGACCGTATTTCTCGTAGGCTTCCTGAGAGATGAGCTTGAGACATTCGCTGACGGTGTTTGCTTCTTCCGAGAGAAGGTACATCTGCTTGTTGAGATCCACTCCTGCGGAGAAGCTGTCACAGCGGATGGTGTAATCACCCAGAGGCTTTTCGATGTAGCCCTGAAGGTCGTGATACAAAAATGGAATCTGCATCTGATAGTTTTCACCGAATGGCGAGATATAGAACTCTTTTTTGGGATTGATCTTCAGGAGCCACTTGGTGCTCATCATATAGGAAATAGCAGGGAACATTGTGTTTCTGCTCATTGCGATATCGGTAATTGCTTCACCGGGATTTGTGCGGGGAATGCATTTGTAGACGCTGAGTAAGCTTCCGTCGTCCTCTCTTACTCTGTTGAGTTGGCAGAAAACAATTCCTTTTTCGGGGTGCTCCTCGAGGTAGTTTACCATGGTCTCAACATACTCGGGGTGAAGGATATCGTCGCTGTCACAGCCGAAGTAATACTCACCATTCATCTTGCGGATCGCCTCACTCTTGAGCTTGCAGGTGCGAGGGTTGTTCTTTTCAAGGTGGATGAGATTATAGATGATGCCCTTTTCTTCAAGTCGCTCTCTGTAACTCTCGGCAACCTCGCCGGTGTTATCCTCGGAGCCGTTGTTGTAGAAAAAAAGTTCAATGTTTGAATAGGTCTGTCTGAGAATTGCGTCGAAATATTTAGAGACAAATCTGCCGCCGTTATAGCAGTAAGTAATCATTGTAACGAGAGGTGTACGCTCTGACATTGTTATCCTCCTGAATTTCATATATTGATATATATAATAACACATAGTCAATTATATCATCAAAGTGTTCTTTAATCAAGCAAATATTTACAAAAATATGCATAAAATGATAGGGATGGTGTGACCGAATTGTAAATTTTGCCAAAGAAAAATTGGGGTTAAAACTCTGGGCTTTCTGAATTACAAAAAAATAAATTGTCCATAATATAGTAAATCGGTTAGGGAGGCTTTGTTTTGCAGTACAGCAAAGTGGAAATCTGCGGAGTGAATACCGCAAGCCTTAAGGTGCTGAAAGAGAGCGAGAAGCAGGAGCTTCTCAGGATAATCAAAAATGGCACTGAGGCAGAGAAAAAGCAGGCTCGGGATAAGATGGTGGAGGGAAATCTTCGTCTGGTTCTTTCGGTTGTGCAGCGATTTACAGGCAGAGGTGAGCCCCCTGATGACCTCTTTCAGGTGGGTGTTATCGGGCTGATGAAGGCCATTGACAATTTCAACCCCGATTTTGACCTGCGTTTTTCAACCTACGGAGTGCCAATGATCCTCGGTGAGATAAAGCGTTTTTGCAGAGATAACAATCCTGTCAGGGTCAGCCGAAGCATGAGGGATACGGCGTATCATGCCATGCAGGTCAAAGAAATGCTCCAGAACAAAACTGGCAAGGAGCCGACGGTGGAGGAGATTGCAAAAGAGATGGGAGTTTCCAAGGAAAACGTGGTGCTTGCTTTGGAGGCAATAGTGGAGCCGGTGTCGCTTTTTGATCCTGTGTTTTCTGACGGCTCCGATACCATCTACGTTATGGATCAGGTGGGAGACAGCCGTACCGACGAGGATTGGCTTCACGAAATCGCTCTTAAGGAGTCAATAAAAAAGCTCTCGGAGAGGGAGAGGAAGATTCTCTCTCTGCGATTCTTTCAGGGGAAGACACAAATGGAGGTGTCTGAGGAAATCGGCATCTCTCAGGCGCAGGTGAGCAGAATCGAAAAAGGAGCCCTCGATACCATAAAACGTGAGGCATTTTAGGAGGGATAAAGGTTTTTTGCGGGCGGCCAATGACCGCCCCTACAAAAATGATGAATCACCCGAAAAAGAGAGGAAAGCCTTATTCCCACACCTTGATACAACAAAAACAGGATGCAAACCGAAAGGTCTGCATCCTGTTTTTAGTGTGGGGCACTGTATGAATTTTTCTTGTTTTATGGTGTTGTTTTTTTGAAAATCGAATCACTCGTCGAAAAACTTTTGGTCGATCTCGAAGTATTCGGTGTAGCGTGAAATCTCTTCGCCCTTTTCATAGTCTCCTGTGTTGTAGGTAACTTTGACCCTTGCGCCGTCTTCGGTGAAGCCTATGGCGCAGATGTTTTCCATATGGGGTGAGATGGGCTCCTTGAAGGTGTCTATTACCTGAGTTTTCTCGGGATTTTCAAGGCTTGTTATAGTCACCTGAGAGTGACCGCTTGACAGAACAAGTCCGTCCTTGTAATCTACAAGTCCTGTGAAAACCTGTGAAATCTCACCTGTTTCCGTGTTGTAGAATTTCTGACTTCTGGTGAGAGTTCCTGTGCCTGCCTGAACCCACATTGCAACGAGATCGTCTTCAGGATAGTGGATGAAGTGTGGCTCACGCCCAATTGTGTCACTTTCAAGAAGTCCCATTTTGCTTCGGATTTCATAGGAGTACATAAAAGGTTCTATTCCGTAAATGCATTTGTAGTAAGGCTCTACCCTGGTTTTTAACGATTCAAAAGCATAGGTTGCTTTTTCGGTTATGCCGACACTGTGATAGAGTTGGTCGTGACTGTAGGTGCTGTCATATATTTTGATAAGGTCATCCTCGTAAACGTCTATGTGGGAGAAAAGAGGATTTCCCGCCTCGTCGTAGTCACGAAGGGTTATGGAGACCACGGAATCAGAGTGTTCCTTGTCGGAAATGGTGTACACTCCGTCTCTGAAGATATCATAAAGATTCTCAACACCGCTTACATTTCTGTTCTCAAGGAACAATTTATTGGTTGCGTCGTTATCTCTGTCTCTCATGCTTAATGTGGCGGTTGCGGAAGGAGAGGTAAAGAATCTCATATTGTCTCCCATAGCGAGGTCAAAGCTCATGGTGGTGCGCACTACATCGGGGTTTTGTCTGTATATCGCTTGAACGTTGTAGGTGTCGGCACTTGTTTTGTCTGCGATAACGAGGTAGAGGCTTCCGTTTTTCTGCTTAAGGAGCATATAAATGCTATCCTTTGTATTGGTTTCAAAGCTTTCGCCATTATCTGATTTCAGATCGTTGGTGCTGAGAGCTTCGATCCATCTGCCTTCACCTGTGAACAGACTGTCGAGCTTGTTCGAGTAGATGTGGAATTTCTGAGCGTTGCCGAGAGTTATCCACTCCTTGTTTTCTGAATCATATACCTCGAAGGTCCCGTGATTTGTCAGGCGGTAGGAGGGGAGCTTTTCGGGAGGGGTAACCTTGGACATTCTATCACATGCATAGACCAGATCATCAGCCTCAAAAGAATATTTGATAACATCTCTTGATCCGATCCTGATTTCCATTGAGGCTTTTTGGCCCTTATCATAGGTGCCCTCGAATCGATAATCGCCAGGCTCAAAAGGCGCATAGCCTGAGAGACTGTAACGATAGGTGAAGGTGCTGTAAGGCTCAAGCTCCTTGAGGCTCTGATAGAACCACTTCTCCAAAGAACAATAAAAATACTCAAAGCTCTGGCCGTTTGATTTTGTGATCTCGTATTCGTCACGTATGTCGATTGTCTTATCTGTGTAGTTTGTCCATTCAACCTCCATATAAGGATTGTCGGGAGAGAGGTCGATTTTCTTTACCGTAACGCTTACATTTTCTGTGTCTGTGCCTTTTGTGCCTTCGGTGAAGTTGATTTCTCCCTGATTTCCTATGGAGAATACCACCCAGGTGTATTTTCCTGTGTGTTCTATTTCAGTTGTAAAGCGGTATTTTCCCACTCGGCTGATATCGTAACCGCTGAGATAGTAGTTATAAACTGTGTCGTCGCCTGATCTCAGAACATAGGCAATATCGTTTGCAGACTGAAGCCCTGTTTTACAGTCGATCCACTCGCCGTCTCTAAAGTAATGGAGCTCGAAATACTCACCAAAGGAGTAGTCGGTGTCGGTTTCGTTGTACCAATGAATACCCAGAGTGGGGTAGTTGTATGTGAAGAGGTCAACATTTGAGAATTCAACCCATACTCCGTCTATTTCGGTATGGGAGGAATATCTTAAGTTTTCTACCTCACCCGATATGTGAGTAAATATTGCTCCGTCCTCAAAGACAGAGGTTGAGTTTTTGTCCTTTTCGGAATACTTGTACTTCGGAATCTCTGAGGATTCGGAAGCTACAAATTTAAGGCTGTTTGCATCTTTGCTTGTAAAGGTGAAAACATACATCTTCTCGTTGCCTTCACAGTCGAGGGTAAGCTTATCTTCTGTGATAGTGTATGTGCCAGTAGGCAGATAGCTTGAAAGGGGAGAAAGCATCAACTCAAATCTCTCAGTATCGGGGTAGAGCTTTACATACGAATCTTTCAGGATTGTTTCGTTATCAAAGTGAGCGTACTCAATGTACCCGAGGCCTGAAGTGTCCTCGGGAAGAGTGATGTAAGGATCGGGTTCTTCATACGCATCCGCAACTGCACCCTCGCCCTCGTCCTGCTTCTCGACGGGATTTGTCAGGAAGCATACTCCCAGTGTGATGCAGAGAATAATTGCTACAACGCTCACCCAGAAGGCGGGCTTTTTATAGCTGAGGACAGACTTTATTCTTTCCTTGACGGAGACCTCGCCGAAGGCAAGAGGACAAGCGGATATCATCCTCTCTTTTACACTCAGAGAGAGCAGAGTGGTGGAGTAGCTTTTCTTGTCCTTAATCTCCATATCTCTGATAACCTTCTCTTCGCGGGCAAGCTCGATATCCTTTGAAAGCAGGATGTAGCACACCCACATAAGAGGATTGAACCAGTGAATTGTGAGAAGCAAAAATCCCAAGGGCTTTATGAGGTGGTCACGCCTTTTGAGGTGAGCCTTTTCGTGGGCGATAACAAAGCCTGCATCCTCCTCGGTAATATTTGAGGGGAGATAGATCTTAGGTTTGATAAGCCCTAAAATAAAGGGGCTTTTCACCTCGTCGCAGTAGTAGATATTCTCCTCTCTGAGAAGCGATATTTTAACTTTTCTTTTGATTTTCAGGTAGCTGAGTGTGCAGTAAAGTGCCATCAAAGCAACGCCTGATACCCACACCCATGAGAGGACTTTCAGCACCTTTATGCCGTTTTGCTCCTTCACGGTTGTAGCAGAGACGGTGCTTTGGGTTTGGGTGCTGTTTGAAACCTCATTCTCCATAATTTCGGGAGAGGCTTCGGGGGTGTTCTCGGGAATATTTACGTTATTATCGGGGATGACAACGCCCGAAAAATTACCCTCATTATCGCTCAGAGGCTCTCTGTAATCATTATATATATTGCTTTCGGGTGAGTTCTCTGCGGGGCTTTCCTTTACCTCGCTCAAAGCCGCAGGGGTGGGGATAGGCTCACCCTCGGGCATAAGGCTTAAGTGGCTCTCAAAGGAAAAGGGAATGAGGAGCCTTATTGCCACCAAACCCCACAGAAGGCAGGATATCCACCTAGGACTTTTCCGAAGGAAAAACCTGAGTATTATGGCGGCAAGCGCAATGAAGCTTGCAGTTATGCTCATGTTGAGAATTCTTAGAAACAGCATATCCATACTCATTCCTCCTCAAAATTTTCTATCATCTCTTTAAGCAGAGTTACATCCTCTCTGGTAAGACTCTTTCTCTTTGTGAAGGCGGCAAGGAACATGGGAAGAGACCCCTCGAAGGTGTCCTCCACAAACTTTTCAGACTGCATAGCATAGAAATCTTCCTTTGAGATAAGAGAGGAGACCACGCCGTTTTCATTTCTGAAAATTCCTCTCTCGCAGAGCTTTCTCAGCACCGTGTAGGTGGTGGGCTTTTTCCAGCTGAGCTCCTCTTCACAGAGCTTCACAAGTTCTCCTGATTTGAGAGGCTCATTCCTCCAGATTATGTCTGCAAATTTTGATTCAACAAGTCCAAGTTTCATATCATCCATTTTAAAAACCTCCTTGGTTTATCGTCTGTAAACCTTACAACTTTAGTTTATAGCGAGTAAACCAAAATGTCAAGGCTTTTCTTTCTGAAATACTGCACAAAATATAGAGCGTTTCTTTGTACAACTGTGCAAAATGGGGCATTTACTTTTCTGAGGGTCTGTGTTAGAATGTATTTATATTTATGAGAGGAGGGATTTCTGTGGCATACGAGGTTTTTGCCGATTACTACGACAGGCTTACTGAGAATGTTGAGTATAAGGAACGTGCAGAGTATATCCTCTCACTCCTTGAGAAGTTCTCACACCCGGCAGGACTTACCCTTGACCTTGCCTGCGGAACAGGCTCCCTTACTCTTGAGCTTAAGAAGCTGGGTGTGGATATCTATGGTATAGATGCCTCTCCTGATATGCTCTCTGTGGCTCATCAGAAGGCGGATGAAGCAGGAGAGGAGATACTCTACCTCTGTCAGAGAATGCAGAATATCGACCTCTACGGAACTATCGACACCTGCCTTTGTACCTTGGACAGCATCAACCACATGGTGAAAGAAGCAGATGTAAAAAAGACCTTTGAGAGGGTCTCTCTCTTTATGAATCAGGGGGGACTTTTCGTCTTTGACGTGAACACCCCCTACAAGCACAAGGAGATTTTAAAGGACAACGTTTTTGTGTTTGATACAGAGGAGGTTTACTGCGTCTGGCAGAATACCCCCATGGAGGAGAACCTTACGGAGATATCCCTTGATTTCTTTGTCCCTCTGGAGGACAAGCGTTTTTACCGCTTCAGCGAATGCTTCAAGGAGCGTGCATATCCCGAGGAAACCTTAAGAGAGTGGCTTAAAGATGCAGGTTTTGAGGTGCTGTCGGTTTTCGGGGAAATGAGCTTTGATGCCCCAAAAGCAGATGCACAGAGACTTATTTTCGTAGCAAAGAAAATATAAGAATACTTTATGTAAATGGAGAATATATATGGATAAGATCATCAGATGTATAACAAGTGACGGCGCAGTAATGGCTTCTGCCATTGACTCCTCCGAGATAGTTTACACCGCTCAGAAGCTTCACAAGACCTCAAATGTTGCCACAGCAGCACTGGGAAGACTCTTAACCGCGGCTTCCATGATGGGCGCACAGCTCAAGCAGAAGGAGGCAACTCTGAGCCTTCGTGTTGCAGGTGACGGACCTCTGGGCGTTGTGATTGCGGCTTCCGACAGCGACGGAAATGTTAAGGGCTACGTAGAGAACGGACACATCTATACCGAGCATTATGACAACGGTAAGATAAATGTTTCCGCAGGCGTAGGCAAAAACGGTGTCCTTAATGTTATGAAAAAGTTCAGGGATGGTGACCCCTACATCGGTCAGGTGCCCCTTGTTTCAGGAGAGATTGCCGAGGACATTACCTCTTACTATGCGACTTCTGAACAGCTTCCCACCATTTGTGCTCTGGGTGTGCTGGTTGATAAGGAATCAGGCAATGTACTTTTTGCAGGCGGACTTCTGGTGCAGCTTCTTCCCGGTGCCTTTGATGATACTATTGATAAGCTCGAGGAGAATGTGAAGAATCTCCGTCCCGTTACCACAATGCTGGGGGAGGGGCTTTCGCCTCTTGATATGTGCAAGGAGATACTAAAGGGCTTTGAGGTAGAGGTGCTTGATGAGATGCCCGTTTCCTATCGCTGCGGCTGCTCAAGGGAGTCTCTTGAGAATGTTATCATCGGTATGCCTGAGGAGGAAATCCGCACTCTTCCTGATGAAACAGGCTTTGCAAGAGCTCATTGTCACTTCTGCAATAAGGAGTATAAGTTCTCTCAGAGTGACCTTGAAAAGCTCATCAAAAAGAAAAAATAATTTTTCAAAAAAAGTTTTAAAAAAGTATTGACATTTTCAGATGGATGTAGTATTATAATACGCGTCACGAAAAATGGCATCCACGTGGGAGCATAGCTCAGCTGGGAGAGCATCTGCCTTACAAGCAGAGGGTCACAGGTTCGAGCCCTGTTGTTCCCACCATGTGGCCCGGTAGTTCAGTTGGTTAGAACGCTAGCCTGTCACGCTAGAGGTCGACGGTTCGAGCCCGTTCCGGGTCGCCATTTTTTTTGCCTCTGTAGCTCAGTTGGTAGAGCAGAGGACTGAAAATCCTCGTGTCGATGGTTCGATTCCGTCCGGAGGCACCAAATGCGGATGTAGCTCATCCGGTAGAGCGCCACCTTGCCAAGGTGGAGGTAGCGAGTTCGAGCCTCGTCATCCGCTCCAAAAAAGGCGAAGGGAAGGCTCTTAAATTCAACTTGAATTTTAAGTGCTTTTTCATTCGGCGTCATAGCCAAGTGGTAAGGCACGAGT
>JAZSME010000044.1:0-3434 GCA_045535715.1 Ruminococcus sp.
AGACATTGTTACCGATGCTCTTCATCTCTATTCCGGGCCACTGAGAGGGCGCATTGTTTCCATCTTTATAGATGTAGCAATAAACCTTGTTCCAGTTTGTAGAGCTGTTGTTGAAATAGATACCTACTGCGGATGCGTCAACCTTTGTGTATGTATATGTCTCGGCATCACCGTTTGCTACCTTTACTGTAACAGTAGTCTTGGTGCCGAAATTCTTGCCTTCGCCAATAGTGATCTTCTGACCGTTTGAGAAGTTCTGATAAGCACCGCCGTCAATGCTGTACTGACCGCTTGCTGCATTTTCAACGTTCAGTGTAAGTGTGAGGGAGTCTGTCATATAACCCTGTGAACCGGGAGTGACGGAAGCAGAGGGACCTGCGGGCTTTGCGTCAAGAAGAACTGCAATACCTGAGGAGCCGATCTGACCTGAAATTGTGGAAGATGTAACAGTCCATGTGCTGCCGGTAACAAGATCCTTGTATGTACCGGGCTTTGTGGTACCGCCGCCGTTGGGAACATTTACGCTGAAGCCGCCGCCTGAGCCTGCTACAATAACAGCACCGCTTTCACGGCAAACCGCTGCGCAGTTATTTGCTGTAACGTAGTAATCCTTTTCACCTACACAAGCGTTCTTGAGCTTGTTGACAGCTGTGATTTCAGGGCTCTTGAAGGCTGTGCTGCCCTTCTGGCCTGAGTGGATACCGGATTTATCTGCTGTGCCGGGTCTTGAGAAATAGAGAGCATTGGAACCATTTCTGGAAGCAACTACTGCGTATGCTCTGTCAATTACATTCTGGCTCATTCCGTGAGAGAAGCCCCAGTCATTTCCGTTTGACCATGTGTCGTGGCTCTCACCCCAGTAAACGAGCTTATTTGCAGCAACGCCTCTCTGGGACCAGTTGCCGATAGACTGAGGAACATTACCGCCTGCGAAAGAGTTTCTCAGATCCATGCCGTAGATACTGTCTGTAACGGACATATAGTTGGTGTATTCCTTCATGAGACCTTCGTTGCCTGAGCCTCTGTCATCGGGACCTACGAGGATTTCGCCGTAGTGCCACATGCTGTTGTTGCTTGTAACAGCGGGCCAGAAGTTACAGCTTTCTGAGGGAAGGCCGATGTGCTTTGCAGCATCCCAACGGATACCGTCAACACCAATTGCCTCAAGCTCTTTCATATATTTGCCAACGACCTGCTGAACGTAATTGTGCTCAGAATTGAGGTCGCGCATACCAATTTCGCCATGGGTTACCTGATAACGGTCGCACCAGTTGCTTACACCGCCGTGATTATGCCAGTACTGACCGTCCTGAAGGTCGCTCTGAACTCTGTGGGTCTCGCCGTTTAAGTGGTTTGCAACAACGTCAACGATAACCTTGATACCATATTTTTCAGCCTCCTGACAAAGAGACTGAAGGTCGCCCTTGGAACCTAAGGAGTTTGTGCCCACATAAAATCCATAAGGCTGATAGAGCCAGTACCACTCTCCGCCACCTGCGGGCTGTGCGGGAGAAGTCTGTACGGAAGTAAAGCCTGCTGCCGCAATATTGGGAAGCTCTGCCTTTATGTCATTGTATTTCCAGTTGAAGCAATGGAGAATATTACCGTCCTGAATGTTTTTTGCAAGACCGTAGTTTGCTCCTGTCTCAACTATATCAGCAGAGGCGGACACTTCCTGAGTGTCGATCTGTGCTGCTGAGATTGTGGGGATGAATGCTGCTGAAAGAAGCATACAAAGCATAAGGATAATGCTGAGGCTCTTCTTTGCGAACATAAAAATCACTCCTTCGGAGGTATTGTTATCATTTTTTATGATTCTTTGTTCATTCTATCAAAAAGTTTTTAATCCCACAACCAAATTTATATTCTCTTTTCTTGTTTTTGTGGCACGTTTTTATCTTCTTAAAATTATCTTTTTATGACTTGGATAGGATATTTTATGGATTTCGAGATAAATTTTAGCCAGACTTCGAAAAATACCCAAAAAAATAAAAAACCGACGGAAGTGGCTTTCCGTCGGCGTTTCTTCTGCTTATTTCTGATAGTGATCCTTACCTTTTTTTATTCTCAGAAGGTACTCTTTGGTAAGCGTTCTGAGTCTTCTCAGTTTTCTGACTGTCCAGATGATGGGTTTCCTCATAAATATAAGTCCTACCCAAATTTTGACATAGAGCTTGTATCCCTTTGCCTCGCAGGAAATAAATTTTTCCTTTCGGAAGAAACCTCTGACAACACCTATAATGTTGCGGTCGGTGATGTCATACTCTTTTTCATAGAGACCGTCTCCGCAGATTACATAACCCGTATCGGTTACCTTAATAATTCTGTGGATAACATACCTGCCTCTTGCATCCTTATAAAGGGGGATATCATTTTTTTGAAGTCTGCCCTGAACGGGTTCAATAAGCACTGTGTCGATGCCGTTTCTTATCATAGGCCACATACTGACGCCATGGGGACGGGCAACAAAGTGACCTCTCTGAACCGCTTGTTCGATTGAAATGTTATCTATCATATATATTCTCCCTCGCAAGAACAGTATAAAAACAAACTAACCTCAAGTATAATAACATACCTGAAAGTTTTTTTCAATACAAAAGCTTAAGGTTTCTATTATGTATGAAAACTCCCCGCCCTCCTTACGGAAGACGGGGAGTATTTTCATTTTTGTGTAACTCACTTACAGTTTATTTGCGTAAACAAGGTCGGTGTAGATAGTGTGTTCATTGCCGGCTGAGTCTTTATAGGTAAGCCAGCCCTGAAGAATCCAAGTAGAACCACTCTCAACACCCTTCTTGTTGACAGTAATGGTTTTTGTGGGAATCTGGTTTGCAGAGCCCGGAGTCCATCTTGTGACATTACTGTCGGTTGTTCCCTTATAGAAGGTGTCAGCGTGATACTTTGACTCCTCTACAATAAGTGATCCTGCCTGCACGAAGGTGAAGTCGGAGTTTTCTGCTACTTCCCAGGAGAGGATTACTGTGTTTATGTCAGGAGATTCGTTTGAGGTGTCCATATTGATGCCGAGGATGATCTCGTAATCAACTGTCTCATCCTCCTTCACATATACAGCTGTGAGGTTTGTGTCCTCTGCAGGATAGAAGGTATACTCTGCGCTGTAACTTCTCACCTTGCCGTTTTCGTCTGCCCAGTATGCAAACTTCTCGCCTTCAGGGGCAGTATTTGCTACTGCGGTTACTGCGCCGAACTTGAGGGTCTTGCCGTCGGTGACACCCGTTGCGGTACCGCCCTGAACATTGACGTTAACATAAACCAGAATCTTTGTCCATGTGGGGGTAACTGTGACACTCTCGCCGTTTTTCACAGCAGAGGCGATCTCCTCGGCTGTCATTGTCCAGCCTGTCGCCTGCCATGCTGCATTTACGGGATATTCGGGGAAGATTATCTCATCACCCTCCATATAGTACTGCATA
>JAZSME010000005.1:0-12800 GCA_045535715.1 Ruminococcus sp.
TCTGAGCCTTGTTATGGTTTCTGAAGCTCCCACCGCTTTCGCAGACGAGGTGACACAGCAGAGTGCAACAGGAAGCAGAATCATCGTTTCTCTCGGTGACTCCTTCTCATCAGGCGAGGGTATTCCTCCCTTCTACGGACAGACCACCCTAGAGGAGAAGGTTGAGAATCACGATTGGCTTGCACACAGATCCACTCTCAGCTGGCCGGGTCAGCTGACTCTGCCCGGTGTTTCCGGCACCATGGCTGATCACCGAGGAGAAAACTGGTTCTTCGTTGCAACCTCAGGTGCTGAGACAAAGCATCTTTACACAAGCTTCAAGAAGTCTTACAGCAAGATAGAGAGCATTGACGCTCTGGGAAACATTGACTTCCTGACAGGCTATGAATACATTGAAAGACAGCTTGCTGTTTTCGATGAGCTTGACAGAAAGGGTCTTGAGGCAGAGTATGTTACCCTGACTCTCGGCGGAAACGACGCACAGTTTGCAGATGTTGTAACTCAGGCTGTTTCCTCCACAATTACCTTCAACCCCTCAAGTCTTGCTGATAAGTTAAACGGAATCTGGGATTCCTTCTATGCAGAAAACGGAATCAGAGACAACCTCTATCAGGCTTACCACGATATTGCAAAAGAGGCAGGCCCTCAGGCAAAGATCATTGTGGCAGGCTATCCTAAGCTTCTCAACAAGGACGGCAAGGGCGTTCTTTTCAGCAAGGACGTTGCCACTCTGGTGAATGACTCTGTCACAAGATTCAACGATGAAATCGAGACCCTTGTAAATCAGTGTAAGGCAGAGGGCATGAGAATCTGCTTCGTTGATGTTGAAGAGGCTTTCAAGGATAAAGAGGCATACTCAAAGGATGCCTGGATAAACAAGGTGAACTTTGTTGCTGAGTCCGAGGACTTATATGACCTCAATCCCTTCAATACAAAATCCTACACAAGCGCTTACTCCGTTCACCCCAACGAAAAGGGTGCCAAGGACGGTTACAGAAAGTGCGTTCAGGACAAGATCGACAGCATCGAGGCAGACGGCGGCAAGTCCGAGTGGCCTCTGATGAGCGGTTCTGACCTGCGTGACGTTGTGCTGGTGCTTGACTCCTCAGGCAGTATGTCAGGCACACCTATCGAAAAGACAAAGGAAGCCTCAGCGGGCTTTATTGAGACAGTATTTAAAGAAGACAGCGCTGTGGGTGTTGTTGCCTATAACAGCGACGCCTATGCAGTTTCTCAGTTCTGCAAGAACGAGACTTATCTCAACAACGTAATCGGTGCTCTCGGCACAGGTGGCAGAACAAACATAGACGGCGGTCTCACAGAGGCTCAGAAGATGCTTGAGACAAGTACTGCGGATCAGAAGCTCATCGTGCTTATGAGTGACGGCGTACCCAATGAGGGCAGAACAGGCGACGAGCTTGTAGCTTTTGCTGACACTCTCAAGGAGCAGGGCATCTATATCTATACTCTCGGATTCTTCAGCGATCTTTCCTCTTCCGAGAAGGCAGAGGCTCAGAAGCTTCTGGAGGGTATTGCAAGCGAAGGCTGCCACTTTGAGGTTGACGACGCAGAGAACCTTGTTTACTTCTTCGGCGATATTGCTGACCAGATTCAGGGTCAGAGATATATCTACATCAGAATTGCCTGCCCCGTAGACGTTACCGTTGAGTACGGCGGCGAAAAGCTCACATCCAAGGATACCTACACTTCTCAGAGAACAGACTTCGGTACCATGACCTTTGAGGAGAACGAAGAGGAGGCCGAGGAGGGAGTTGATAACCGAATCAAGGTTCTCAGACTCAAGGAAGGCACCTCCTACGATATCACTATCGAGGGTAACGGCAAGGGTAAGATGGACTACACCATCGGATTTATGGACGAAAACGGCGAGTATTCCGATATGCGTGAGTTCAACGACATCAAGATCACAAAGAAGACCGAGATCAGCACAGTTGCTGTTGCTTCCGAAATCACATACCTGAAGGTTGACGAGGACGGCGACGGAAAGAATGATCTTATTTACCGCGCAAATGCAGGCGAGGAAGCTGAGCTTATCGAAACTAACATACTCAAGACTTTTGTAATCGTAGTCGGCGTGATTGCAGGACTTATTGTGGTTCTCATTCTCATCAGAGCCTGCGTGAGAGCTGTGGAGAATAAGAGCAAATCCGCACCCAAGGACAACACAAAGGGCGACGCAGGAGTGAACACAGCTCCTACTGTTTCTGAGCCTATGGGAACAGAGCCTGATGTGACTGCTCCCGCAGTGACACCGGAAGAAGAGACTGCACCCCTCGTGACTGCTCCCGTAGTGACCCCTGAAGTTACCTCTCCTGAAAAGGCAGAGCCCTCAGAGGAAGAGACCTTCGAGTCACTTCCCGAAGCAGAGTCCGAGGATGCTCCCGAGATCGATTTCACAGACAACAGCTTCTCGGCGGAAATCCCCCAAAGCGCACCTGAGGTGACACCTTCTGAAGCTCCCAAGGAGGAAATTTCAGAGAATATCTCACCTGTTCCTGCTGAGGAAGAGAAGATGAACTTCTGTCACCAGTGCGGAAAGCAGAAGAAGGCAAGTGCAAAATTCTGTCCCTACTGCGGTACACCTGCACGTAACGGCTGATAAATAAAATAAAGAAAGCGGATGGAAACATCCGCTTTTTCTTTTTGCTCAGTGATGGTGATGATGGTGATGATGGTGGTGATGGTGCTCGCGGCATTCCTCTTCCTCTATGTGGCAATGCTCATAACCGCAGTTTTCAAAGGGACTCTCAAGCTCAAGCGTGGAGTGAGGGATGGAAAAACCTTCGAGGATATGTCTTACCTTTTCTTTGATTTTTTGAGGATCTTCCTCTGTGACAATGTGCATGGAAGCGAAGTTTATGCTGCCGTCAAAGCTTCTTACGTGGATGTGGTGAACATCTTCCACACCCTCCAGGGCCATAAGGCTTTCTCTGATATTTTTCACAGAGATACCCTCAGGCACCTTCTCGAGAAATACAGAGAGCACGTCCCTGAGATTTCCTATGGCATTTATGAGAATGAATACCGCAACGCCCATGGACATCAGAGGGTCCAGAATGTAAAGGTTTGTGAAGCTCATAACTATTGCACCCACAAGCACCACAGCCCAGCCTAAAAGGTCCTCCAGCAGATGAAGGTTGATGGCTTTCTGATTGAGGGAGTGACCGCTGTGAGTAAACATTGCACCGAGGAAATTAACCGCAATACCCACTACGGCAAAGATTATCATTCCGCTGTAATCAATGCTCTGAGGGTTAAAGAGCCTCTCAACGGCTCCTGCAATAACCACCAAGGAGCCTGTGAGCAGTATTATTGTGGTGATGAGGCTTCCCAGTACAGAGTATTTTCTGTATCCGTAGGTGTAGTTTTCGTCGGGGTCTTTCTTGCTCTTTTTCTCAAGGAAATAGGAAAGCCCGATGCTCAAAGCATCTCCTGCGTCGTGAAGAGCATCGGAGACGATGGCGATGCTGCCTGTGAAAAAGCCTCCCACAATCTCAAAAATTGAGAATGAAAGATTGAGGATAAAGGCTATTAAAATGTTTCTTTGGGTTTTCATAAAGTCCTCCTTGACTAAGTTTATGTTAAGATGTACAATATATTCAATACAGAACATCTTGTTCGGTTATTATCTTACCCCGAAAAAGGGACAGCTTCAACATATAATACTTTTTCCTTGTTCACTACCGAACAAAATCGGGAAAATGTACGGAGGTTTTTATGGACAGACGTCAGAGAAAATCAAGAGAAGCCATATTCAGAGCCTTTACGAAGCTTTTGGAAAAGAAGGACTTCTCCGCTATTACGGTGGGGGAGATCATTGAGGAGGCGGACGTGGGCAGAGCCACCTTTTATGCCCACTTTGAGACCAAGGACTTTCTCCTCAAGGAGCTTTCAGCGGAGCTTTTTGCTCACCTTTTTGAGGTCGAGGAGCATATTCTTGACCACAGAAATCTCTTTGACTGTGATGCTACCGATTCGGTATTTTTGCATCTGCTCAGACACCTGAAAAGCAACGACAACGGAATCCTGGGGCTCCTTTCGTGCCGAAACAACGATCTTTTTCTCAGCTTTTTCAAGGAGAATCTCAGAGAACTTGTGAGGAGAAATCTGAGCCTTTTTGAGAGCGGAAGAGAGGAAAGGTTACCTGAGGATTTCAGAGTAAATCACATCTCGTCCGCCTTTGTTGAGGCGGTCAGATGGTGGGTGGAGAGAGGACTTAAGGAAACTCCCGAGGAGATAGCCGAGTATTTTATGCTTTCGGTTTAAGATTATTCGGGCGTTTTTTGAACCCTAAATATATGGACGTATTGCTGCATTTGCCCGCAAAAAAAGCTCACCTCAAAAAGAGGTGAGCTTTCTGTTTGCTTGCTGTGTTTTAAGGGGTATTTACCACACCTGAGAAGAGGATAACTCCGAGTTCGTTTTCAATGAAGAAAAGGAAGGGTCTCTGAAGGATGAAGTCTATCTCCTCTGCATCTTGGGGAGGTGCAGATGTTCCATGGAGCGTAAAAATAGAAAAGGCGGTGGCGATAATGCCATCTTCATCTACCGTTACACGAGCACTGTGAGAGGCACCTGAAATAAATGCTTTTTCATCGGTAAGAGAAGAGAAGTCTGCATCTGCGGGGCTGAAGCAATCTGTGACCCCTAAATTTTTAAGACCGTCTTTAAGGTCGATGGTGGATTTTGTGTCGAACTTAGGCATGGAGAAATTGATCTTGAGACGTTTTTGATTTGCCCAGACGCTTTCTTCGTCCGCACCATATTTAACATAATCAGGGGAGTATTTGTCTGACAGAAGAAAGTCCTGAAGCTCGGGATCCTTTATCAGGTCATTTACCTCAACTCCCTCGTCGGGAAGCACAAACCACATCCTGCCGCTTTCAGAGAGACCAAGGTATGTGGCAGAGAACTTATCGCCCCAGTAGTAAGTGCCGTAAGGGTCAGTGGTGTTCATAAAGTCGCAGGTGATTTCTCCGTCCTTTGAATAAAAGATATCCTCTTTTGTGTTTACTTCTCTGAATCCGCCTGCCCATTTCGCCTTGAAATAAATGGTGGAGACAAGGGACATTATGGTTTCGGGAGTTATCTCATGGGAGTTGACATCATCCTTCAGAAGGTTTCCCGTCTGCTGATTCATCCAGTCTCTCAGAGCCTGAGTGAACTCATTACTGCCTGCTTTACCGCTGAAGGTGGAAGCAAAGTAGTTTTGCGCAAGGGTTTTAATAATATCTTCGTTGAAGTTTATGTCTTCATTCAGCCACAAGGAATTTGCAAGGATACTCTTAACGGTTCCGTCGTCGCAGTAGCTTCCGTTCCACAATGCATAAGCGTAGCTTCTCAGGTCCTCAATATTCTCTGCTCCAAGGAGAGAGAGTATCTGCTCTCTTGTATCTCCCGAGGAAATTTCAGCACACATACAGAGTGCCATAAAGACATTCGCAGGGGAATAGACAAGGTTCTCGTTATCCTCTGATACGAGGAATTCCTGCATACTCCTGAGAGAAAAAATATCTATGGGAGCAAGGTCTTTGAGGTAAGAGTGCTGTTTTCTTCTGCCCTCTTTCCATGCGTCGTAGGCTTCGTCATCAAACTCCACAATGGCGGTGCTTTCGTCATCCTGAGGGTACTGCGCCATGGCAGGATAGCGTGCCTGCGCAACACAGAAGGGGAGGGTGGTATCCTCTAATTCTTCTGAGGGAGGTCGATAAAGATCGGAGGGGACAGAGGGAGCGGGAATGGTGAAATCATAGGGGGGAACGGTTGTGACGATGTCGCCCTCTGTGGGGAGACTGTCTTTTTTCATAAAGGGCGCAAGTGTAGCTCCAAGGGCAATGAGCAAAATGAGTACCGCCGCTATGGGGGCGAGTCTGCTTAAATAATATTTAGTTTTTGCCTTCCTGTTTTTCTGAGGGCTCTGAGCATCTTCCAGAAGCTCCTCATCTATGAGACCTATGGCATTCTGAAGCTTTTCTGATTTCATACAAATACACCTTCTTTCTCAAGTTCTGTTCTGAGTTTTTCACGGCTTCGCAGGAGCATCATCTTTACCTTGCTCTGTGAAAAGCCGTATTTCTTCGCGATTTCTCCTACGGAGAGAAAGCTGTGATATCTGAGGATAAATACGTTACACTCGTCCTTAGGAAGCTTTCTGAGAAACTTTGAGATGATATGTGCAAGCTCCTTTTCTTCAAGCTCCTCGTAAATTTCCCTTCCTTCGGGGATGCACTCCTCAAGCTCCGAAAGATTGAGAGCAAAGGAGCCTGTTCTTTTCTTTGCGTTTTGCTTTCTGTATCGGTCAAGGGAGATGCTTCGTGTAAGGAGGGAGAGGTAGTTTTTAAGGGAAGGGGGATTCTTTGGAGGCACAGTGTTCCAGAGCCTCAGATATGTATCGTTTTCACATTCGCGGGCATCCTCGGCACTTCTGAGAATTCTCAGGGAAATGTCATAGCAAAGAGAGGAGTAGTTTTTTCGTACATCCTCCAGAGCCGTCTCGTCCCGAGAGAAAAGCTTTTCAATTATTTTTCTGTCATCCATAAATTTTCCTCCCCTCTTCACCTATATAAACGGAAAATTTCCGCAGTTGGTCACACTATAATCTGATTTTATCATAAATATTTTTTGCTTTCCACCGTTATTTTTTTGTAAGGTTGTGGAAAAGGAAGAAAAACGGTGATATAATAAAGTATCAACTAAAAAAAGGTGAACCTATGAATCTTGTAATCCTTACCGCCTTGGGCGTGGGTGGAGCTACTGTTTTCGGCTCCGTCCTCGGTTTTGCTTTTAAGAAAATAACCCACAGATTTTCGGATATAGTGCTGTCCTTTGCCGCAGGAGTTATGCTCTCTGCCGCAGTTTTGGGACTGATTCTGCCGTCCCTTGAGGGTGAGAACCCTCTGAGAGTTCTTGTGACCGTCGGGGGAATTTTCTCAGGTGCTGCGGCTCTGAGCCTTATTGATAAGCTGGTGCCCCATCTTCACAGGTTTGTGGGAAGCGGTGAGCAGCCTCACAAAAACACATCCCTGAGCAAGGTTCTGCTTTTCGTTATTGCCATTGCAATTCACAACATCCCCGAGGGAATCGCCGCAGGTGTGGGCTTTGGCTCGGGAGACAACTCTCAGGCGCTGCTTATCGCAGGCGGTATTGCCCTTCAGAATATCCCCGAGGGTATGGTGATAATCGCTCCCATGCTTTCAGCAGGAGTGAAGCCCTCAAAGACCTTCCTTATTGGTGCCGTGACGGGACTTTTCGAGGTGTTGGGCACCTTCCTCGGGTACTTTATGGTCAGCATCTCTCAGGCTATCCTTCCTTTCTTCTTAAGCTTTGCGGGAGGCACCATGCTCTATGTAATAAGTGACGAGATGATTCCCGAAACCCATGCTCACGGAAGCGAAAGAGGTGCCACCTACGCACTTCTTGCGGGATTCTGCGTGATGCTTGTGGCGGACGTTTTTCTTGGATAAAATTTATAAAGAAACCTCTTTTGGTGAAAGGTGAAAGCTATGAATGAAATAATCAAGTCTCTTAAAAACAGAAGATCCCTCAGAGTGTTTTCCGAAAAGGACATCCCCGAGGATGTGAGAAAGACCATTCTGAATGCAGCCCTTGAGGCACCCTCGGCAGGCAATATGACCCTTTACACCATCCTTGATATCAGGGAGCAGGCTCTGAAGCTTTTACTCTCCGTTACCTGCGACAATCAGCCCTTTATTGCTGAGGCTCCCATGGTGCTTGTTTTCTGCGCGGACTATTACCGTTGGTACAAAGCCTTTGAGAAAAACTGCGACTATGTGCGCACCCCCGATAAGGGAGATTTTCTCCTTGCCTGTGCAGATACCTTTATTGCGGCGCAGAACTGTGTTGTGGCGGCTGAAAGCCTGGGTCTTGGCTCCTGCTACATAGGTGACATCACCGAATATTTCGAAGCCCACCGCGAGCTTCTCTCTCTTCCTCAGTATGTGGTGCCCGTCTGTATGCTTGTTATCGGCTATCCCAAGGAGAGCCAGCTTGAGAGAAAGAAGCCCCGAAGATTCAGCCTTGAGGATATAGTTTATAAAGATTCCTATGATGTCAAGAAGGCTGAGGAGATGGAGAGAATGCTCAGAGAGCGTCAGAATATAGATTCTGAGGAGGTGCTTTCCCTCTGGATAAAGAAGTTCTGTGAGCGAAAATTCAACAGCGATTTCAGCGTGGAAATGTCCCGCTCGGTGAAAGCGATGCTTAGTACTTTCCCCGGAGAGGACGAAGTTAAATAAAAGACTTTAATACAGAGCTTTTGTGTGATATAATACTATGATAATCCGACTTTGGTTCTGAGGAGGTGAGGAGCTTGGCTCGCAAAGAAAAAGAAAGAAACTACAAGGAAGACTTTAAAGATGTGAAGAAAAGCATCAAGTGGCTTTATGAGCTCGGCAAGGGATTTCGCAAATACGTCTTTGGCTTCCTTCTCATAAATCTTGCGGCAATGGGTGTGTCCATGGGCGCCACCGTTGCAGGTAAGTATGTGGTTGATGCGGCAACAGGCTTTAAGACCGGACTTTTCTGGCAGTACATCGTCATTATGATAGTGACCACAGCGGTGACAATAGGTCTCTCCTTTGTGACATCGCTCTTTACAAGCTACGTCAGCGAGAAGTTTGCTTTTTCCGTAAGAGCGGAAATGTTTAAGAGAGTTCAGCGAGGCCGTTGGCTTCAGGTAGGAAAATTCCACAGCGGTGACATTCTCTCGAGGCTTACGGGAGATATAAACTCTGTGTCCGGTGCCATCATCTCCATAATTCCTACGGCAATAGTGGCGGTGGCGGAGCTTCTTATCGTGCTTTTCATTCTTCTGAGATATGATCGGAACCTTGCTTTTATCGGACTTGTGATAGGTCCTCTGGGGCTTATCGTTGCCACCATTTTCAGAAAGAAGTTCATAAAATATCAGAAAAAGCTTCGCGAAAGCGAGTCAGAATATTACTCCTTCTTTCAGGAATCTCTTCTGCACTTTTCCGTTCTCAAGTCCTTCGAGCTTGAGGAGAGAAACAACAGATACTTCGACGAGGTCAGAAAGAGAAGGCTTGCACTTGTGATGTCCAGCTCCCGTCTGGGTGCGGTTATGAGCGTAATCACAAGGATCGTTTACAGAGCGGGCTACATAGCCGCCTTCAGCTGGTGTGCCTACCGACTTTCAAGGCACGATTACAGCTACGGCACAATGACTCTGTTCCTGTCTTTGATGGGAACCTTGCAGACAACAATAAAGAGTCTGGGCGGAATCGTTCCCCAGACCATTTCAACTCTGGTTTCCGCAAAGAGAATCAGAGAGATTACCGAGCTTGAGTGCGAGGAATACGAAAAGATTACGGAAGTCCCCGAGAAGGTGGGACTCAGAGCCAAAAACGTGAACTTCTCCTACGGAAAGGGCATGGTGCTCAGAGATATCAGCCTTGAAATCAAAGCAGGAGAACGAGTGGGAATAGTCGGAGAATCAGGCGCAGGTAAAACCACCTTCATAAGACTTCTTCTGAGCCTTGTAGAGGCACAGAGCGGTACCCTCGAGTACGTTTTCCCCGACGGAAGAACGGAAGCGGTAACCCCTGCTTCAAGACGTCTCATCTCCTTTGTGCCTCAGGGAAACACCCTGATGTCAGGTACCATCAGAAGCAACCTTCTCCTTGCCTGCGAGGATGCGGACGACGAGAAGATATGGAAAGCGCTGGAGCTTGCAGGAGCTGCAAACTTCGTGAGGAAAAGCCCCGAGGGGCTGGATACTCCCCTGAGCGAAAGGGCAAGAGGAATCTCCGAAGGACAGGCTCAGAGGCTTGCAATTGCACGAGCTATCCTTCGTGACAAGCCGGTGCTGATTCTTGACGAAGCCACCTCTGCTCTCGATGAAAAGACGGAGAAAAAGATATTCGAGAAGCTCTCCTCGGAGCTTGACAAGACCTGCTTCATTATCACTCACCGCAGTTCAATGCTCAAGTACTGTCACAAAATTATGAGAATCGCTGAGGACGGAACAGTCAGCCTCGAGGAAGCACCGAAATCCTCTCAGTAATGTTCGCAGGAAACCGAAAGGACGGAAGATAAATGGAAAAAAAGGATAAAATTATACTGAATAACAGACCTCAGGTAGAGAATCTCAACCGAGCAAACCAGGCGTGGGGACTTCGTACAGAGAAGGCTTTAAACGGCTACTGCATATTCCTTGCGGTGGTCTGCACTATTGTTGCAATTCTGTTCTTTATTGGCGGAGCTTGGTACTGGGGGCTTATTTTCTTGTTTGTCACAGCTCTTCTGGGACTGAGTGTGTATATCTCCAAGAGAGCAGAGGAAAAGGAAAAGCTCAGAAAGGAAAAGAAGGAGCCTTCCTCCGAAGTAATTTTCAAGGATCACGAGGAATAAAATGAACACTAAGAAAACAAAAGAGAAAAAGCCGTCTAATCTCAGACGGTTTTTGCCTTACTATACAAAATACAAGGGCATAATGGTGAAGGATATGATATGCGCCGCCCTTACCACAGTCTGTGAGCTGCTGCTTCCCCTTCTGGTAAGGGAAATCACCCTGAGAGCCTCAGGCGGGAAAGCGGAGCTTACCGCAGATTTTGTGCTCATACTGGGTGCGGCATATCTGTTGCTGAGAGTTATCGATGCCCTTGCCTATTACTATATGGCAAACCGCGGCCACGTGATGGGTGCCATGATCGAGACGGATATGAGAAGAGATCTTTTCTCTCATCTCGGACTTCTGTCCTTCAAATACTACGACAATACCAAGGTCGGAACATTGATGTCGAGAATCACCTCTGACCTCTTTGACGTTACGGAATTTGCGCACCATTGTCCCGAGGAGTTCTTTATTGCAGGAATCAAAATCGTGGGCTCCTTTGCTATCCTCTGCACAATGAGCGTACCCCTTACTCTCATCGTCTTTGCGGTGATTCCTCCCATGGTGCTTATCCTATACTACTTCAATAAGAAGATGCGGGAGGGCTTTCGTCAGCAGAGAAAGGAACTGGGCGAGCTTAACGCTTCCGTTGAGGACAGCCTTCTGGGAGTGCGTGTTGTGCGCTCCTTCTCAAACGAAGCAATTGAAGAGGAAAAGTTTAAGGAGGGCAACAGCCGTTTCCTTGAGATCAAGGCGAAGAACTACAAATATATGGGAGGCTTTCAGGCATCGACCAGATTCTTTGAGGGCTTTATGTATATTGTGGTGGTGGTTGCCGGCGCACTCTTTATGATAAACGGAATTATCAACGCTTCCGATTTTGTGGCTTACCTTCTTTATGTAACAACTCTCTTTGCAAGCATTCGCAAGATAGTGGAGTTTGCGGAGCAGTTCCAGAGGGGTATGACAGGCGTTGAGAGATTCTTCGAGATAATAGACACCGAGCCTGAGATTACGGACAAAGAGGGCGCAGAGACTCTTCGTGATGTGAAGGGTGAAATCGCCTTTGAGAAGGTTACCTTCAGATATTCCGACGAGAATGACGATGTGCTCAGAGACGTAAGCTTTAAGATAAAGGCAGGGGAGAACGTAGCACTTGTGGGTCCCTCAGGCGGAGGAAAGACCACCATCTGCTCCCTTATTCCTCGCTTTTACGAGGCACTCTCGGGAAAAATCACCGTTGACTCAAAGGATATAAGGGATGTGACTCTCAAGTCACTTCGTCAGAATGTGGGTGTGGTTCAGCAGGACGTCTATCTCTTCTCGGGAAGCGTTTTTGACAACATCGAGTACGGCGCTCCCGGAGCTTCAAAAGAGGAGATAATAAAAGCGGCAAAGCTTGCGGGGGCTCATGAGTTTATTGAGGAGCTTCCCGAGGGCTACAACACCTATGTGGGCGAGAGAGGCGTGAAGCTCTCAGGAGGACAGAAGCAGAGAATTTCCATAGCCAGAGCCTTCCTGAAGAATCCTCCCATTCTGCTCCTTGACGAGGCAACCTCGGCTCTTGACAATGAGTCGGAGTTCCTTGTGCAGAAGTCACTCTCTGAGCTTTCCAAGGGCAGAACAACCATCACCGTTGCCCACAGACTCACAACCATCAAGAACGCAGACAGAATTTTTGTTATCACAAAGGACGGAATTGCCGAAGAGGGCAGTCACGAAGAGCTCCTCAGAAAGGGCGGACTGTACTCGGAGCTTTACAGCGCCTACGGCAATATGTAAGGAGATATTATGAAATTTATTTCTTGGAATGTAAACGGTCTGAGAGCCTGTATGCAGAAGGGCTTTCGTGAATTTTTTGAGAGCATAGATGCGGATATTTTCTGCCTTCAGGAGACAAAGCTTCAGGAAGGACAGATAGACTTTGCTCCCGAAGGATATTACTCTTTCTGGAACTATGCCGAGAAGAAGGGCTACTCGGGTACTGCCATTTTCACAAAGCAGGAGCCCCTTTCGGTGAAGCTGGGAATAGGAATAGAGGAGCATGACCACGAGGGAAGACTCATCACCCTTGAGTTTGAGAAGTTTTACTTTATCACCGTCTATGTGCCCAATTCTCAGGACGAGCTGAGAAGGCTTTCTTACAGAATGAGCTGGGAGGATGCTTTCCTTGATTACATCAATGAGCTTAACAGGACAAAGCCCGTAGTGTTCTGCGGTGACCTCAACGTTGCTCACAAGGAAATCGACCTCAAGAATCCCAAAACCAATACCCAGAACGCGGGCTTCACCATTCAGGAGCGCGACAAGATGACTGCGCTGCTTTCCCGCGGTTTTGTGGATACCTTCCGCCTGAAGCATCCCGACGAAAAGGACCGCTACAGCTGGTGGAGCTACATGGCCCGCA
>JAZSME010000066.1:0-10556 GCA_045535715.1 Ruminococcus sp.
GCAAATCAGATTCCCACAAAGACAATCACAGTCAACAAGAAGGGAGTCGCAGCAGGCTCAACCTGGATCGTTCAGGGCTGGATTACATACATCGACGCAAAGGGTACTCAGCAAACTATTTATACAGACCTTGTGTATGTAACTAAATAATTAAAGTTTAAAGGCATCTCATTTCTGAGATGCCTTTTCTTTGTTTGCATATATGTAACAATATACAGTTTTATTCATAAAATGCATGCATTTTTATGCGTTGAACAGGTCGTTGATTTATTGACTTTAAATGCGAATTATGATAAAATTTATATACATTTACTCATGATCAATTTTATGATGATTTGAGGGAGAAATCTATGAAAAAGTATCAATTCAAAATGGCAGGAAAAGTAATATCTGCATTGCTCTCTTTGGTGATGCTTATTACTTCCGTATCGGTTCCGATGAGCTTTGCTGCAGCAGAGCTTTCCAATGGCGCTGATACTGTTAGTGCTTACTATCCTTTGGTTCGTGTCGGCGCTAGTCTTGAGACCGAAGATGATGTGATTGCTCTCAGTAACAGTACCACAGAGGATGGTTCCGTACCTGTGCAGACCTTAACGAAAAGCTATAAGTACATTAAGGATGATGCACCACGTTACAACGGCAGATATGTGATTATGCATAATGCTACCGGTAACCTTATGTCTTATAAGGCTTATGAGCCTGAGAATGGTGCTACCTCTATTACTTACGATCAGAATGGTAATGGGGACAATGTGTACTACTTTGCCACTGATGCAGAGGGTAATATTGATAGAAACACACTTTATATCGACCACAGTGACAGAGACGAAGCTATCTGGCTTGTCAGACAGGATTTAGTCTACAACTATGGCACCGCCGATGCGGATGGTAACAAGATCATTAACGATCTCGATGTACTCTCACATTGGAGTAATATCCATAAAGGTACTGCATCATCCACTTTCCTTACCCCTGATTCTATCAGATACCACCATACTTTTTTCTTTAAGGGTAATGGACCTACATGGAATGAAAACGGTACTTACTCCACAGCTAACAATGGTGCATACTGGTATAGTGTAATTGGTCAGGATGCAGATGAAGCAGGTGTTCAGGAGAGACAGCTTCGTCTTTATGTTGATGATATGTTCGGTACAAAGTCAATCAACACTCAGATTGAACCTCAGACTGATGGTTCTTTCATTGTGTTCCGCAGAGATACTTCAGTTACTCCTAATCTTTACGATATGCTTTATTGCGATTCAAACGGCGATTGGAGCACAGTGGAAGTAACTGATCTTGATGGCACAGAAGGTGTTACATATCGCGAAAACTATAAACTCAGCTTTTACAGATATGTTTCTGAGGCTTCCTATAAGTTTGTAAACTTTAAGGGCTATCAGACCTATGATGTTGTAGCAGGTACCTCAAAAGAGCAGGTAATAAATTCCATTATGAACAACATCACTGTGATGAATAAAACAAATAAGAACCTGACAATTCCCTGCAGCGGTGAAACAAGTAAGGTAGGTTATTACTGGCTCGAATTTGATTCTTCCTTTGATTCTTCCTCAAATAGAGCACAGAGTTCCTATAATGTTACTATCAATTACTGTAACGACAGCGGTGCATCTACACTCGTAGGTGCTGTTACCGTCAGAGTTCATGATTCCCTTGCAATCAAGGGCACAAGCTCCATTACAAATCTCTCAGGTACATCTCCTCAGAACACCACAGAGGGTTATATCGTTCAGAATATTATCGGTGATGAGAACATTGACTGTACCTTCACAGTAAGTGTTCGTACTGAAACAGGTATAGAGGAAAAGACAGTTCCCGTTACAATCGGTATGCTTACAGATGAGAACGGTAAAGCTGTAAGCACTGTCAACAATGGTGTTTTTGAAAATCTCACACTAACATATATGGGCGAGGTAATTACTGACGACTTTACTCTTACAGTCGATGACAGTGACGAGGCACTCAACTATCCCGTATACCCTGAGAACGGCTCTGTTCATGTAGAAAAGACCGGAACAGCCGCAGGTAAATTCAACGAAACCGGTGTTGCAAATATCAATCTTTCAGCTACCGGTATTCCGCAGAACAAGGGCGTTGATATGATAATCGTTATGGACCTTTCAGGTTCAATGAGCTACGGTGTTACCAATACCATCCGAGTGGATGAAACAAACAGCGAGACCTCACGTCTGTTTGCTCTTCAGGAGTCTCTCAAATCTATGATATCAACTCTTGCTGCAAGTGATACCAATTATCGAATTGCAATCAGCGACTTCGGTGATATCGATGCTTACGAGTTTGATGGTGCAGTTGTTGATAAAACAAATCCTGTAAAATTCTTCTTTGACGGTGATGCTGATGGCGAATGGGACCAGAAGGGTGAGTATGCCTATGGTGCAAGACGAGAGTTTTATAACCATCTTAACTATGTATACAGCACTTACGGAAAAGACGTTGAAGACGCAGAAGGAAACATTGTTACTGATAATGATAATCAGGCAATGACATATAACGTTCATGAAAAGAAATACGAGAAAGCTCTTCTGACATATACAGGAAAGGTTCTCCCCAATATTTATACAGGCAGCCACAAGGTCGATGCTGATGCATTTGTAGATGTTGAGGATTTTGATGATCTGGCTGTTCAGAATCTTCTTGATGAAGTTGCTGTTCATCAGAAGAATTCTCTTGGTACTAACTATGACGTAGGTCTTGAGTATGCATATCAGCTCGGATATGCAATTCAGGAGAGAAATATTGCAAACGGCGAAGACAGAGACATTATTTGCGTATTTATGTCAGACGGTGCCGCAATGCAGTACAACTACTTCAGCGGACGTGCTACCGGTCAGGCTTGGGCTGATTGGCTCAAGGGTGACATCGAATATGATACATATCAGCATAATTGTCCCACTGATTATACGGCTTATCCCAGCATAACAGCTGTTGCTTCTGAACTCCTTACAAGTCTCAAGGAGGGAACCCTTTTAAATCCTCTGTATGGAGTAAAGGAACACCTCTATAACGACAGCGGTGTTAGAAACTCTAACAATAAGTCCGGTGTTCTTGCTCATAAAGAGGTTGATGGTAAATATTACTTCGATTTCTCCGCTGTGGATCTTTCTGATAACACTACCTTATATTCTGCCATGTCGGAAATCGGTGTAAGCCTATATTGGGATATGCTTGACAGAATCGCCAAGGCAAACGGTCTGAGTGGTTATGTAACTGCAGCTGATGTTGATGCAGAACTTCTCGCACTTGCTAAGGCCGGTACTCTTATCTATCCTACTGATGAGGCAGAGTATTATCCTCAGTACACAGGAGAAAGCGAAAACTTCTTTGAGGCTATGCTTGAGCTTGGTATCAATTGCAACTGGGAGCTTTTTGCGCAGATTGCAACATCTAACGTTTCAGCAGGTAAAATTGATGATATGTATGGTGAGTTGACCGCTCTTTCCGAAGGAATGGAGTGGGGAACACTCAGCCCTTACTATTACTTCTATAATGAAGAAGGTAAGAACTGGTATGCTGAAGCTATAAAAGGAAGCAGAGATCAGCTCTATCCCGTTATTAACAAGCATGCTTATGACAACAACTCAGATACATCTTTCGCATACTACGGAGATGTACGAAACAATTTCAGCACAGGCACAGGTCTTGAACTTGATGGTAAAGAGTATATCTCAGGTTTCAGAGGACTTAACATTCCTATCTACACAGTTGGTCTTTCGCTTTGTACTGAAGGCTATCTGACAGAACAGATAGCTAAGAACGTTCTTGCAAATATCGCATCCGGTCCCAGTTATGCTTTCACAGCTAATAACAAAGAAGAACTTATTGACGTATTCAATGCTATCGGTGCATCTTCATCAGTTGCTGCAACCGGTGCGTATTTTACCGATAAGATGGGTCCTGAGTTTGATCTCTACACAAGAAAAACTGTTGTAAACGGCAACGGAGAGACAGTTACTATCAACGTTGATCCTCAGATCAGGGTTCTCGAGTATAATCTTGATGAAAACCATGAGCGTGTAGGCGATCCTATTGTGTACGAAACCGTTACAATTTCTGAGGATCAGGATGGTGATCTTGTTGTTACTTCCGATAAAATCTACGACATTGTAGAGGATTCCAGCGGTAACCTCAATCAGATCTATCCCAATATTCTTAGCGAAGACGGAATAATCTCTGCCAAGTATTTCTACTATAATACAAACAAATATGTAAATGAGTCAGAAACAGGAACGGTCAGAATTGACCTTACCGGTGATGGTGTAGGGGACTGGAACCTTGAGGCTGAGACCTTCTTCTGGATTATTGGTCAGGTTTCTAAGACCGAAATGGTTCTTGACTATCAGGTATACCTTACAGGTTCTATGGAGGGTGAGCGTGAGCTTGGTGTATACGAAACCAACACAAGCGCTAACCTCTCATACGTAAACTATCTTGGTAATAACTGCAGCAAGGGTACTGTTTCACCTGCGTTCCCCTGGCCTAATCCTTTCGTAGGATACGCTTTCTATCTTGTTGACGAAAACGGTAATCCTATCAACGCAAATGGTGATGCTGCTACATTTACTGACAGCTTAAAGATTACAAATCCCCAGTATATCGAAATGCTTCTCAACGGCGCAGCAAATAATATTCTGCCCTCAGATAAGCTTTCTGACGAACTTGGTATTATGTATGAAATTTACGATCCCTCTGCTGAATATGAGGTTTCCGTAAATTCAGACGGTACCGGTTATTGGGATATCACCAAGACAGACTCTTTAGCAAGCACAACTTACATCACAAACTACGGCGGATCTCCCACAACTAAAAACAGCAGTGAGCTCACATCAACAGTCGCTTATGACCGTACCGTTGTTTGGTTTGCTCTGAAAGTTAAGAATATGGCAAATCCCGATACAGTGGTTATTGACTATGGTCTTCCCGTAAATGTTGATGTTCTTTCCAATGACGCACTCTTTAGCGACAATTACGCTCTCGATTATGTTGGTGCAACTTCTCAGTTCGATTCTTCGCTTAAGAATGCGCAGACTAATGACAGCACCATTACCTTGGATAAGTATCTCGGTTCAATTCCTGCTTCAGATACTGCTCTGTTTACTTCCACAGAGACAGACGGCAAATTCGGCAGAGCTGTAAAGAACGAGGACGAGATTACTTACACTCTCAGCACTTCCAATGGAATGCAGATGAGTGAGGAAGAGGTATTTGTTTACGGTGCATATTATGGTGGTACCGGTACAGCGAAGACAGGTGAGGGTTATTACTATTCGACACTCACAGTTATTCCTGCGACTACCATTTACTACGAAGATAACTTCGTTAAATTCGATGCTTTTGACCATGATACAGGAGCAAAAATTACAGAATCAACTCCTCACTACGAGGATCTGATCTGGACCGATAAGGGTAATACCAAGGATGCTACACAGGCGCAGGATCGTCCCGGAGATTATCCTCTTGAGGGCCTTGATGCAGGAAATATCTACGGATATGACGATTCCTATACCGGTACCAATGAGTATTCACTGGGCTCATCAAAGTTTATCAATGTAGGTACTCATACATTCGACGATGGTACTACTGCCAAGAATCGTGCAACAGCAAGCTTTACCTTTAAGGGCACAGGTTTTGACATTGTGAGCCTTACAAGCAATACAACAGGTAATATCATTATCCAGGTTGCAGGTAAGGGCGATGTAAAGAGTGTCAATAAGTTCTATATGGTTGATACATATTACGGATATATGTTTAACGGTGAGGACTGGGTAGTTGACCCCGATGCTGAAAGCGCACTCTATCAGATTCCTGTAATGAAGGTAGAAGACCTGCCTTACGGAGAATATGACGTCACCGTAACGGTAGCTTATGCTGACCTGTTTGATCATCAGCAGTACGGCGACGCAAAGAATTATGACTTCTATTTCGATGCAATCCGTATTTATGATCCTGCAAATGACGGAGCAAACAGTGAAGTAATCAAGGATGCTTACCTTGCAGATAATGAAGGCTGGCCTGTATATGAAGAGGTCAGAAACTTTATCCTCAAAGCAGACTCTTTTGGTACAGCTGATGCAAATCAGGTAGTCAATGGTGCTGTGTTTATTGACAACACAAAGGCTGATCCCGACACAGGTCTGGTGACACCTACTCTTTCTGATTATCACAACTTCGGACCTAACAACGAGCTTTATCTGGCACCCGGTCAGGCAGTTGCTTTCAAGCTTGATGGTAATGATGTCAATAAGACACACATTGCGTTTAAGAGCGTGACCGGTAATTCTGCTTCTCTGAAGATTTTTGATGCAGAAATCAATCAGGCTGATGCTCAGGTTATCACCGTTGATACAGCAACTGATCTTTACTATGACATTACTCATCTCACAGATAAGGTTGTCGTTATCTACAACTGTGCTGAGAGCGGCGGTGAGCTGGTTTCTATCACAAACGTTAAGATGACCTACGCTGAGGAGCCAGAGGGTGATGTGGCTGCAGTCAATAACTTCAAGATGTCTGCTCCTGCTGCAGAGCTTGCGCTTAATGCATTTATGCCCAAGCCTGTTGAGGAGACTACTGTTGCTACTGAGACAGAAACAATTCCTTCAGAGACAGAAACAATAACACCTACTGAAACTGAGCCTTCCACAGGCGCAACTGCTTCAACTGCTCCATCTGAGACTGTTACAGAGACTGAGGCTACTCAGACTCCCACAGAATCTCAGGTGCCTTCAGAGACTCAAGTGCCTTCAGAGACTCAAGTGCCTTCAGAAACTCAGGTGCCCTCTGAGACCCAGAAGCCCACAGAGACTCAAGCACCCTCTGAAACAGTTACAGAGACTCAGAAAACTGAAATTCCTTCAGAAACACAGACAGTTCCTGTGACAGATTCACCCGTTGATTATCTCCTTGGAGATGCAAACCAGGATAAGATACTCAACATTAAGGACGCTACCATTATTCAGAAGCACGTTGCATCCCTTATCACTCTTAAGGATATTGCCCTTAAGGCTGCTGATTATTATGAAGACGGAATAGTCAATGTTAAGGATGCTACTGCAATCCAGAAGTGGATCGCCGGACTGTTCTGATAAGTAAATATATGAGACTGTGGTAATTACCTTATCCGTTTTACCACAGTCTCTTGTGAAGGTATATAATCGAGATTTATTATTTGATTCGGATTTTTTTCGATATATAGGAGGTACGAAATACCATGAAAAAATCTTATAGTACTCCTGACATTATGTTTGAGAGTTTTTCACTGAGTACAAGTATTGCTGCCTGTGATGTTGAAACTAATTTCAATGAAGGTGTTTGCGGATACGAGGTGTATCCCGGTTTTGTTATTTTCAAGTATGGAGTAGACGCTTGCTTCAATAAGATTGAAAGCGGCGTGTTTGGAGATAGCCTTTGTTACGATAACCCCAGCGGTTTAACAAACTTGTTCAGTTCATAATATATTCAGTTTATATAGACCGCAGTCCTGATTTAGGTATGCGGTCTGTGTGCTTTTTAGGTGAAAATATATGGAAAAACAAAAAATAAATAAGAATAAAATAATACTTATTGCTGCAATAGCTGCAATTGTGTTGCTTGCTGTTGTTGTCACAGTTCTGATTGTCAGTTGTAGTAACAGCAATAATGATCAGTCAGATAATTCTCAGAATGATTCCGCTAATCTTAATGTAGAAAAGTTTACTCCTTTGGTTATTGCTGACGGACTTCAGATTACCGCAATGAATGATTATTCCGGAATGTTTTTTGAGGACGGATCTGATGATATTGTAAGCTCCATTATGATGATTGTTCTCGAGAATACCTCAGAGAAGGATCTCCAGCTCCTTAGGATCTATGTGGAGTATGAGGGATTTACCGCTGAGTATGAAGCAACAAATGTTCCTGCAGGCAGAAGTGTTGTTCTTCTTGAAAAGAATCGCCACACATTCAGCGGACAGGAGCATAAAAATATCGAAGTGGAGAATATGGTATTCTTCAGTGAAAAAATGGATGTTATGAAGGACACTTTTGAGGTAATCAAAGGCGATGGTTTTGTTGAACTTAAAAATCTGAGCGGTGAAAGTGTTGATGGCATAACTTATGTGTATTATAAAAACACTGCAGATGATATCCTTTACGGCGGAGTAACATACAGAGCCACCATAGACAGCAGTATTCCTGCAGGCGAAAGTGCTCGTGTGCTTACACAGCATTTTTCGGAAAATCAGACAGAAATTGTTCAGATTGTGAATGTGAAATAAGTGGACAGATATTATGAATTTGCAGGGGTAAGCTATCAGTTGACCTCAGAAGCTTTTGATGCTACCTGGGATGACGGTGTACTAACTCCTTATATTACTGAAAAAAAACAATGCAAAAAGCATTTGATAATAAGTATAACCGATGAACTTTCAGCTCCTATCGGAAAGCTTGTTTTCAGAGATTCCCATAAACATATATACATGACCGAAAATGGTACGTATATACGTTATGAGGGTGTATACTGCGAAGAGCTTTCCAAAGCCTATATGAGGCTCGAAAGAAAAGAGGATGTCACCGAAGTTCAGGTCAAAAAGGCAAGCTTCGGGGATAAGTCAATTCTCAGTGCCATGGAGCTTGAACACGCCATTGCAGAGAATGAGGGTGTTATTATTCACGCATCCTTCATCAAGGTAAAGGACAAGGCCATCATTTTTACCGCTCCTTCAGGCATCGGTAAATCCACTCAGGCAGGTCTTTGGTGCGAAAACAGAGGTGCCGAGCTTCTTAATGGAGACAGATGTATTCTCAGACTTGTTGATGGGGAGTATTATGCTTTCGGTGTTCCTTATTGCGGAAGCTCAGGTGTCAGTAAAAATGTAAGCCTTCCGCTTGCGTCTGTTGTTTATCTTTCTCAGGCAAGCACTACAACTTTGGTAGAGCTTAAGGGTTTTGTCGCCTTCAAGCGTCTCTGGGAGGGTTGTTCAATAAACACATGGAACAACGAAGATATGGATGGAGCCATTGCTTTCCTTACAGGACTTGTTGAGAACGTGCCTGTTGTCAGTCTTCAGTGCACACCTGATATATCTGCAGTTGAAGCTCTTGAAGCTTATCTCAAGGAGATGAACAGATTTGGATAAACGTAATACGGAGCCTATGGTGGCAACTTATCTTCATCACAAAGGCGGAGCATTGGGGCTTCCCGTCAGCGGTACATTTGAATTGACGGCGCGCTGTAATTTCAGTTGCCCTATGTGTTATGTTCATCTTTGTAAGGAAGAAATCCGGAAGAGGGGAGACGAGCTTACTGCCCGTCAGTGGATTTCCCTTGCAGAAGAGGCAAAGGATCTGGGCATGATGTTTGCTCTTCTCACAGGGGGAGAGCCTTTACTCAGAAAAGATTTTTTTGAGATATATGACGCTATGAAGAAAATGGGACTTATGATATCCATCAACAGCAACGGCTCTCTAATTAAAGGAGATATTCTCAAAAGACTTCTGCAAAACCCACCATTTCGTATAAATATCTCGCTTTACGGCGGAAGTTGCGAAACATACAGGAATATGTGCGGATGTGATGCTTTTGAGGACACCGTCAGTAATATCAAGGCTCTCAAGGACTCCGGTGTTGACGTCAGACTCAACCTCTCTCTGACGCCTCATAACAAGGATGATATGGAAAGAATATATTCCATATCGAAAGAACTTGGTGTTCATATAAAATGTAACACTTATATGTACCCTCCAATAAGGGTTAATAATAAAGAAGCGAAGGGCTCTGAGCGGTTTTCACCTCAGGAAGCCGCAGAATACACAATGAAGTGGGAAAAGCTAAGACTTGATGCAGAGCAATTCAGTAAACGGGCAAGTAATATAGTTAATCTTTGTTCTTTTGATAATGACGAATGCACGATAGAAACAGACAACGGAGTCAGATGCAGAGCAGGACGCTCCAGCTTCTGGCTGACCTGGGACGGAAAACTACTTCCTTGCGGTATGATGCAGTATCCTGTTTCAGAGCCTTTGAAAGAAGGCTTTGCATCTGCATGGGAAGAGATCAAATCTCAGAGTATAGAGATAAAACTCCCCCAAAAGTGTCTCACTTGCAAAAACAGAATGATTTGTAATCATTGTGCGGCAGTATGTGTGACAGAGTCGGGTGCCTTTGACGGAGTACCGGAATATATGTGCAGTTACTCTGAAGCCCTTGTAGATGAAGCACAGAAGTATCTAAGAAGGTAGTGAATATATGATAATAAAAAAAGAACTTGCAAAACGTCAGGTGGGGGGAGATTCTTTCCTTATACCTCTGGGTAAAACCGTGTATGATCATAACGGGATTTTTGTTCTTACTGAGCTGGGTGCATTTATCTGGGATATTTTACCCGATGTTGAGACCGAAGAAGAAATTGTTCAGAAAGTTCTCGATGAATATGAGGTGGATGAAAAAACTGCCGCAGATGATATCAAAAACTTTCTGAATAAACTTAGAAATATGGATATAATTTAACTTGTTTTGTTAATAATCTCTGTTAAAAGTT
>JAZSME010000126.1:0-48111 GCA_045535715.1 Ruminococcus sp.
CAATCCAATCTTTGCACAATAAAAATCCACGATATAATTACCAATCGCTTTTTGCCTTTGGAACCGAATGGGGTAGCTTCTTAGAAATTCATACCATAGCTTTCGTTCCCATGGTGTCATATTTTTTCGTAAAGCTTTTGCCAAAGGGATGTTCTCTTTATTATATTCTTTCATTTTCTCTCCCTCCGTCAAAAATCAAAGATTTTTGCCACCTCCCTCATCAGAGGGAGGCTTAACTTCGTTGCAAATACTCAGATAAATTCAAGTTTGTTTAATCGATGCAAAGCACTTAAGGCTCCCCTTGTCAGGGGGGCCCTAAACCGAACAGGATGACTGAGGGGTAGTTTTTCTCTCCCTCCGCCCCTTCGGACCACCTCCCTCATCAGAGGGAGGCTTTGGTACGGTGTGTAACTGTTCGTCAATTTCTTTCCTGTATTTTTTGCAGTTCGTTTTCAGTTGCTTCTTTTACTTCTCCAAGCTTTAATTCTTTTGGTAAATACAAATTGCCTATACGAATTCTGTTCAGTTTTAGAACTTTCGCACCAAAGCACCCAAACATTCTTTTTATCTGATGATATCTTCCTTCGGTAATGGTTACATTTGCCGTATTCTCTCCTGTTATTTTAAGCTCTGCCGTCTTGCATTCTCCATCACTAAGATTTACACCTTTTTTAAATTCCTCTGCCATGGTTGATGTAACGGGAATATCAAGGGTTACTTCATATTCCTTCGATACGTGCTTTCTCGGTGATAATATATTGTGTGAGAATTCTCCGTCATCAGTTATCAGCATAAGTCCCGTGGTATCCTTATCAAGTCGTCCTGCGGGAAATAAATCTCTGTATTTATATTCTGTGGGAATCAGGTCCAATACTGTCTTTTGAGAGTTATCTTCTGTTGCTGACACATACCCTTGGGGTTTATTGAGCAGTAAATACAGATGGGTTTTAATCTCTGTTTCTTTTCCGTTTATTACAAGGGTTATCTCAGTTTCATCGAATTTACATTCAGGTCTTTTTACTTCCTCTCCGTTTACGTATACCGCCCCTTGAGAAATCAGTTTTTTTATTTCTTTTCTTGTGTAATATGTATGTTCAGATATTATTTTATCTATCCTTTTCATATTCCGTGTATCCCCCACAAGTTCAAAGTTTACTACTTTGATTATACTACATTTATCCTATAAAGCAACATAAAACCTATTAACTACTGTATAAAAGCACCCACACCACCACGAGGGCAGGATGTACATTACAGAACAAGAATATAAAAAGAGATATGGGAGCCTAAAACTCTCATATCTCTTTTGTTCACTCTACGGATCGGAACTTATTTCTTCAACACTTTTTTGCACCAAGTGCGTTCTTGGCAATTGGGACACTTCAAGTGACGAGTAGTTCCTCTATGCATCGCCCACAGTGCTTCCGAATAAGTGGGAACAATTTCGTGACCACACTTTTTACACTTGTAAACACCTACACTGACTTCGAGCTTTAACGCATAAAAACAAGGGATCAAAAATACTACACAAAGCCCAAGAACTGTGATAAGCTGCCACACTCCTTCGGGTATTAAAAATCGGGCAACAAAGATTCCTGCAATCAGAGCAGTCATACTTACAATCAGAATCATCCACATAGAAACCCAGATTGTTTTGTTTTTTTGCTCTATTTCTTTCGCCATATCAAGCATAATCTGCTCGTTTTTCTGATTGTTATTATCCATAATAATTCTCTCCCCACTTAACAATTCATTTACACTGATGCCGAGAATATCACAGAGTTCAAGCATAATCGAAGTATCAGGCATTGCCATGCCTCTTTCCCACTTTGATATTGCCTTGTCGGTGATACCCAATTTTTCTGCCAATTGCATTTGTGTCAGATTTGCATTCTTTCTGCACTCGGCAATAAATCTTCCTGTTTTTGTTTGGTTCATCAGTTGCCTCCTTTCACTTTCAGTATAGTCAATTAGTAGCAGGAAAAACACCTACCAATGGTTTAGTGAGGAGAAGTAAACCTATGGTAGAGTTTATAAGTAACCGACAAATACTTGTTTACTACTTAGATAATACTACACTAACCCTGTAAAGTAAAGCATCTTACCCCCTCAAGGGTACATAAAAAGCCCTGCGCATCTGCACAGGGCTTTGAGTTTATCCTATGTATTGTTATCAGTAGAACTCAGGTCTGGAAGTGTCGAATGCATCCTCTGCAACTGTGCAGCCTGCGGGAACCTTGCAGTTCTCGATTCTGTCGCAAGCACCGAAAGCAAGAGCGCCGATGGACTCGAGACCCTCGGGGAGAGTTACGTTTCTGAGCTTGAAGATGTTCTTGAATGCATCAGAGGGGATAGCCTTGAGGTTCTCGCCGATTGTGATATCGGTAACGTTTCTGCAAGCCTGGAATGCGTGTGCGCCCATTGTCTCGATAGCGTCGAGCTCAAGTACGGGAGCAAGGAGGTTGCACTCGAAGAATGCCCACTCGCCGATGCTCTTAACGCCATCAAGGTTGATGCTTACAAGTCTGTCGTTTCTTGTGAAAGCCTCTGCCTCGATAACTGTGCAAGCCTCGGGAAGCTTATAAGCCTTCATAGCGCGGCAATCCTCAAAAGCAGCGTAGGAAATCTTCTCTACCTTCTCAGGGATTACGAAGTTTGTGAGGTCAAAGCACTGGAGAGCCATGCACTCGGGAATGACTGTGGTGCCTGCAGGAAGTCTCAGGTCTGTGAGGTTGTGCTGGTAAGCAACGAAACCGTCACCGAGAGTTTCAACTGTGTCGGGAATCCAGAGTGAGTCAATAAGGATGATAGTCTTGCCAAGACCTGTGATATCAAGAGCTGTGCTGAATGCACATCTGCCGATTTCGTTAACAACCTTGCCCTCGATCTTCTCGGGAATTGTAACGGTCTTGTCTGTGCCGACATAAGCCAGAATCTTGACTGTGTTGTCTTCCTTGACTCTGTAATAGAAGTCCTTCTCAGCGTTTGCTTCGCCCTTCTTGGGCTCTGTGGGAAGAGCTACCTCAGCGAGAAGGTCAACACCCGCTGCGTCCTCGATAGTCTCACCGATACCTGCAACGTACTTCTGGATTGCAGTAGCATCCTTAACGTTTACGGAATCGTCGTAGTTAACATCAGCGTAGTAAAGGTCGCCCAGAACAGCAAGGTCTGCTGAGAACTTCTGAATGATGGTAGCGTCCTTAACGTTGATGCGGTTATCCATATCAGCATCACCTGTCTCAATGAAAGCCGCATTTGCGGACATTGCGGTCATGCTGAGGATCATAAGCATTGTCATAATCACTGCAGTGATTCGTGTGAACTTTTTCATAATTACATCTCCTAAACATCAGATTTTTGTAATTCGATACAAATCCAATTTGATTATAGCAAATCACATCTTGTAAAGTCAATATAAACTTGTGATTTTTTCGGGATTTATTATGTATTTACGGTAGTTTAACGATGGATTTTTACTCTGTTTTCGGAATTACTATTCTCAGCGCCTTCTCCTTGATTCTTACAACAGGGTTTTCCTCGGGGAAAATCTCGCCGTCTACGTTGATGTCTATCTTGCCGTCAGAGATAAATCTTATCTCCTTGCACCTTTTGAAGGTGACAAAGGGGAACTTGGGATTGTTGATGTGAAGACCCTTGATGTATTTGCCGAGGAGGAATATGAAACGTATCGCCGAGATGGTGCTGACGTGGACGAAATCAATATAGCCGTCGTTAAGCTCCGCCAAAGGAGCCGCCTTGATTCCGCCGCCGTAAAAGCGTCCGTTGCCTCCCACAGTAAGCAGGGTGGTTTTCTTCTTTGTTTTCTCCAGAATCTCCCCATCCACCTCGATCACTACCTTGTGCTTTCTCTTCGCAAAGAGGCAGTAGATAATGGACATCTTGTAGGCAAGGCTTCCGCTGACAAGGGGAAGCTTTTTGAAATTCTCCACCTTGTTGGCAACAGCGCAGTCAAAGCCCACAGAAAAAATATTCATGGAGTATTTGCCGTTGCACTCGATAAGGTCTATTTCCTTTTCCTCTCCGCAAATCATCTTCTCAACGCAGAGGAAATCCTCTTTTTTTATAGGCTCAAGGGAGCGGACAAAATCGTTGCCGGAGCCCAGAGGAATAATTCCCAGAGCGCAGTTGCTGTATCCTGCCACCCCGGTTAAGACCTCATTGGCGGTGCCGTCGCCTCCGCAGGCATAGATGCGCACCCGATCACCCTTTTCGGCTTCACGCCTTGCGATCTTCTCTGCGTCCTTTACACCCTGGGTGACATACACCTCCACCTTATCCTCGGTGACGATGCTCTCAATCTGTTTTTTCATTTCCTCTGTTCTGTCTGTTTTGCCTGCTGCAGGATTAAGTATAAAAACGTGTCTCATAGCGTCCCCGCCTTCCTTATCCTTGGAGCTCTGAGAGAAAAGCCTCAAGCTCTCTTTTAAGCCTTGCTACCGGAAGCCCCACAACCGTCAGATAATCTCCTCGGATCTCTCTGACAAACAGCGCGGCACCTCCCTGTATACCATACGCGCCCGCCTTGTCCATAGGCTCGCCGCTTTTGACGTATTGCTCTATCTCCTCTGAAGTTAAGGGATAAAACTCCACCTCGGTAACGGAGGAAAAGCTTCTGACTTTCTCCCCCTTTACAAGGGTGCAGGCGGTGATAACTCTGTGACTTTTTCCGCTGAGAAGAGAAAGGATCCTCTTGGCGTCTTCCTCGTCCTTGGGTTTTGTGAGTATTTCATCCCCGAGAATAACCACCGTATCCGAGCCCACCACCACGTTGTCGGGATAGTTCTTTTTGACGGAGGTTGCCTTAAGGCAGGAGAGATACTCTGCCACCTCAGAAGGGTTTATTCCTTCGGGGAGAATCTCCTGTGCACCCGACTCTGTGCAGATAACATCATCGGTAATGAGTTTAATAAGCTCCCGTCTTCTGGGGGACTTTGAAGCCAGAATCAAAGTGTTCACAAAACCTCTCCTTTTCATATCACATACAAAATAATTATATATGTTTTTTCGACGTTTTTCAACAAGTTACGTTATATGTTTTACTCTCTTCTTTTTGTCTATATTCACAAGAGTTCTTCGTTATTTGTCACAGAAAAGGCAATCTGTTCTTCATCAAAAGCACTAATCGCCTTGCCAAAACTACCAATTATCAGGCTTTTTTATGTTCTCAATTGCCATATTTTCAAATTTTCCACTTCTTTTTTTATCGCAATAGACGAAATTTGCAAAACTCCTTTGACTTTAAATTTCTCTGCCTATATAATGTAGACAAAGCGGATACCGCTTAATATCTATTGATTTTAAGAAACGAGGTAATAAAAATGGCAACAGAGAAGAAGACTGCTACTAAGGCAGCAAAGGCTGAGACTCCCGCAGCAGAGAAGAAGACTGCTACCAAAACCGCAACAAAGACAGCAGCTAAGGCTGAGACTAAGACTGAGACTGCAGCTAAGAAGCCCGCAGCAAAGAAGACAACCACAACCAAGAAGACAACAACAAAGACACAGCTCTTCATTGAGTTCGGCGGCGTTCAGGTTTCCGCTGACGAGATCATCGAGAACATCAAGAAGGTTAACGGCAAAGCTCCCAAGAACCTCACCGTTTATGTAAAGCCCGAAGAGAGCAAGGCTTACTTCGTAGCTGACGGCGAAGAGAAGGACATCGACGTTTACTTCGTATAAAAGCGTACATTAAAATCCCGACACGAAAATGTGTCGGGATTTTTTTATGCCCTTTTTATCGGAAATATTCATCGGTTTCCCTCTTAACCGTTTTACAGAGACGCATCAGCCCATAGACATTTGGAAACACCAGCAGCGCATTTAAAATATCTGCAACCTCCCAGAGCAGAGAAAAGGGAATGAAGGGCGAGGCGAAAACACCTGCTGCCCAAAGGATAAGGTAAATTCTCTGTCCCCTCTCGTGAAGAAAATATCCCGAACATTTAAGCCCCACGCAGGAAAGCCCCACAATGGTGGAAAATGCAAAGAGACAAAGGGAAAAGACCAGCACCCCTTTGCCGAATATAGGAATTCTCGAAAAAGCAAGATAGCAGGAAATCTCCCCTTTTGCTGATTTCAGAAGCTCCTCTCCTCCCAGAGAAAGCAGAGAGCTTACTATCACAAGTCCCGTCACAGCGCACATCACCACAGTGTCCCAGAAGGTGGCGGTCATACTTACAAGCCCCTGTGTCACAGGGTTTCTTTCCTTCGACGAAGCGGAGACTATACCGGAAGTGCCAAGCCCTGCCTCGTTTGAAAAGAGTCCTCTTGACACTCCGTACCTTGCACTGAGCATTATTCCCGAAGCAAGGAAGCCTCCTCCTGCCGCCCGAAGTGTAAAAGCACTCCTAAAAATCACTTTGAGACTTTCCCACAAAAAAGCTCTGTTTATGAAAAGTATCAGAAAGGATGCAAGGATATATAGCCCTCCCATAAAGGGCACCATCACCGCACAAAGACTCCCCAGACTTGAAAGGGATGAAAAAATAGTAAGTACCGTGATAAATCCCAGAATCAATGCGGTTATCAAAGATGCTACACTCAGCATTCTGTCCCCTGCTTCTATGTATAGGGCATACTCTGAAAAGACCGAATCCACAACGGCGCAAACAGCGTTTGACTGCACCACCGACCCCGTTATGAGAACCGCGCCTGAGGCAAGTACAGCATAGAAAAGAGCAAGCAACTTATTATTCAGTCCGTATCGAAGCACATACATAGGGCCTCCCGAAAGGGAGCCCTTTTTGTCTTTTACACTGAATTTCACGCTGAGAAGCACCTCGGCGTACTGAGTCGCCATTCCCAGCACCCCCGTAAGCCAGCACCAGAAAACCGCTCCCGCTCCTCCTAAATAAATGGCCGTTCCCACTCCGATGATATTTCCTGTTCCGATGGTGGAAGCAAGGGTGGTCGAGAGCGCCTCAAAGGGGCTCAAGTCCCCCTCTCCCTTGTCACTACCCGAAAGAGACAGCCTGAGTCCCCTCAGGGTTTTTCGCTGGATACCACCGGTTTTCACCGTCATGAAAATATGAGTGCAAAACAAAAGGGCTATCATGGGAAAGCCCCACAGATAGCCGCTTAAACTGTGAATGACGGAAAACATATTATCACCCTTGGATGTATGTTACTTTATCATTCCTGTATTCTTTTGATGATTTCAATTGCTTCCAGCAGATCCTCTGCCTCGGCATAAATAAGCTTTTTGAGTTCTTCGTCTGCTCGGGACAGGTCAGGCACCATAACGGTGACACAGCCTGCAGAGGCGCCTGAGCGCACTCCGTTGGGCGAGTCCTCGAAAGCCATACACTCAGAGGGCTCAAAGCCCAGACGCTCTGCTGTTGCAAGATAGATATCAGGCGCCGGCTTGCCGTTTTTGATGTAAGCGGAGCTCTGAACCTCGTCGAAATACTGCCAGAGTCCCTTGGACTCAAGCCACCTTTGTGCGATATCAAGGGGAGTTCCTGTGGCAAGCGCTGTTCTGAGCCCCCGGTCCTTTGCAAATCTGAGAAGCTCCTCAGCTCCCTTTTTAAGGGGAAGTCCGTACTTATCTATATGCTTGTGCATATACTCGGTATGACGCTCAAAACATCCGTGAAAATCAAAATCTTCGCCGAAATAGCCCTTAAATATCTCTTCGCACTTCTTTATGGAGTGACTTCGGATGGGAAGGAACTGCTCCATTGTAAACTCAAAGCCCTGAGCCTCAAGGTCAAGCCTCAAAGCCTCATAGGAAAGGCTTTCGGTGTCAATGAGCAGTCCGTCCATATCAAAAATAAGACCTTTAATCTTCATAAAAAACCTCAGACTTATCTGTCGGAGAGAGCCCTATATTCACGCTCTTCTGCCACACTCATATATGCAGGACGGATGATCTTGCCTGCGTTGATGAGCTCCTCCATACGGTGAGCAGACCAGCCGGCGATTCTTGCAATGGCAAAGAGAGGTGTGTAAAGCTCCTTGGGAAGTCCCAGCATGGAATATACAAAACCGCTGTAAAAATCAACGTTGGCGGAAACGCCCTTGTAAATTCTCTTCTCCTCGGCAATAACCTCGGGAGCCAGCTTTTCAACCAGAGAATAGAGAGCGAATTCCTTATCAAGCCCCTTCTCATGAGCAAGCTGGTCAACGTAGCCCTTGAACACCTTTGCTCTGGGGTCGGAGATGGAATAAACAGCGTGACCCATACCATAGATGAGACCTGCCTTGTCGTAGGCTTCCTTGTGAAGAAGCTTTCTCAGGTAATTCTTTACCTCATCCTCATCTGTCCAATCCTTGACGCTCTTCTTCATCTCGCTGAACATACCTACCACCTTGGCATTTGCGCCGCCGTGCTTGGGTCCCTTGAGGGAAGAAAGTGCCGCTGCGATTGCGGAATATGTATCTGTGCCTGAGGAGGTTACAACTCTTGTTGTGAAGGTGGAGTTATTACCGCCGCCGTGCTCTGCGTGGAGCACCAGCGCAATGTCAAGAACCTTTGCCTCCAGCTCGGTGTACTCCTGATTGGGTCTGAGCATCATAAGAATATTCTCAGCTGTTGAGAGATTCTTGTCGGGATTGTGGATATAGAGGCTCTTGCCCTTTGCGTAGTGGTTATATGCATGATAGCCGTAAACAGACAGCAGGGGAAAAACGGAAATAAGCTGGAGACACTGTCTGAGTACATTGGCGAGAGAAACATCGTTTGCGTTGGAATCGTAGCAATAGAGGGTGAGAACAGATCTTGCAAGAGTGTTCATCATATCTCCTGAGGGAGCCTTCATTACAACGTCACGGACAAAGTTTTTGGGAAGAGTTCTGTATGATGCAAGAAGCTCCTTGAAGTCCTCAAGCTCCTGAGCTGTGGGAAGCTGGCCGAAAAAGAGAAGATAAATTGTCTCCTCAAAGCCGAAACGATTGTCCTTTACAAAGCCCTCAATAAGATCGGTAACGTTGATACCTCTGTAAAAAAGTTTGCCGTCGGTGGGAACTGTTTCGCCGTTTACGATTTTGTTCTGGCGAATTTCAGAAATCTCTGTAAGGCCGGTCAGAACACCTTTACCGTTTAAGTCACGAAGACCTCTCTTTACATCATATTTTGCATAAAGGTCAGCGTCGATGCGTGAATTTTCGACGCACTTGGCACACAGATTTTCGATTACGGGGGAATTCTGTGAGTAGGAGTTAAATTTGGGTGTCAAGATAATCACTGCCTTTCTTAAATGTAAAAATTACCAAATTTATATTAACAAAAACGAAGCAGAATTTGGAAAACCCAGACTTAATTTTCTGTGGCTTTTATGTAAACAAAACAAATCTCAGAAGCTACCTTCTGCCCCATTCTATACTTACGAATTATTATAACACAACTCCTTGCAAAATTTCAAGGTATTTTTCCAATTTTAATATCAATTTCTTTACACTATGAAAGATTCAGTTTCAAATTATGCAAAATCCGCCGTTTTTTATCCTTTTCCCCTTCTTTTTTCTGCAAATCCTTCTCTCTTTTTTCTCAGAGATATCATATTCTTTTCACATTGAACCATTATCATTTTGAAAAAGACAGAAAAAGGCGGTGAAATCTTGGCTTTTCAGTACATCTTCAAGCGTGTCGAAAAGAAATATATTCTCAGCAAAGAGCAGTATGAAGCTATCCTCCCGGGGATAAGCGAGCACATGGAAATTGACCGTTTCAAAGAAACCTCCATACTGAACATATACTTCGACACCCCGAAGGATCGTCTCATTCAGATCTCCATCGACAAGCCCGTCTACAAGGAAAAACTCCGTCTCAGAAGCTACGGGGTTCCGAAGGATAAAAATCACACAGTCTTCCTGGAAATCAAGAAAAAGTTCAAGAAAACCGTCTACAAAAGAAGAGTCTCCCTGACTCTTGAGGAGGCAGACGAGTACATAAAATTGGGAGTGTTCCCCGAGAGGATCAAAGGCAACATCCCTCGTGAAATTGATTATATGGTTCACTACTGGGACCTTTCCCCCAGAGTTTTCATCGCCTATGACCGCACCGCCTACTTTTCAAAGGAAACAGAGGAGCTTCGCATCACCTTTGACAGAAACATCCGAAGCCGCTACGAGGATATCTCCTTCGAAAAGGGAGACTACGGAGAAAAGCTTCTTCCCGATGACATCCGAATTATGGAAATCAAGATTCCCAACGCCGCCCCCTTGTGGCTTGTGAGACTTCTTTCCGAAAACGGCATTTACAGCCAAAGCTTTTCCAAATACGGAAATGTATACATAAAAAAATTCTTAACAGGAGACTAAACCTTATGTACGTATTCAGCAGTATTATCGACAAAACTCTCGGCACCGTAGACGTAATGAGCGTGGCTTTGTGCGCCCTCGCTTCGCTTATTCTCGGAATTCTCGCAGCTCTGGTATATATGTACCGCAGCTCGTGCACCAAGAATTTCGCTATCACTATCGCCCTGCTTCCCCTCATCGTCCAGTCCCTCATACTCCTTGTGAGCAACAACATGGGTGCTGCAGGAATTGCAGCTCTGGGTGTTTTCAGCTTAGTTCGTTACAGAAGCGTCCCCGGCAATTCCAGAGAGATACTTGCAATTATGCTTTCTATGGCAATAGGTGTCGCAAACGGTCTGGGCTACGTTGCCTTTGCGGTAAGCGTTACCCTTGTGATCTGTCTTATGTGGCTTCTTCTTTTCACAGTAAATTTCGGTGAGAAGCGAATGGAAAAAAGCCTCAAGATCTCCATTCCCGAAAACCTTGAGTATAACGATTTCCTCGATGATGTGTTTTCGGAATACACCACCACCCACAAGCTCACCTCTGTGCGCACCACCAATATGGGAAGTCTCTATGAGCTTTCCTACACCGTAATCATCAAGGATGACTCAAAGGAAAAAGCCTTCCTTGACGAAATCAGAACACGAAACGGAAACCTTCCCGTAACCTTGGGAAGATTCCCCATGAACGCAGGAGAGCTTTAATAAATTCTGATTTGCAAGAGGGAACAATTATGAAAAAAAGAAACATTACTTTCCTGAGTATTCTCCTTATCCTGATACTTATCACAGCATTCTTCTCAGGCTGCGGACTGAAAACTCAGGAGGAACTTGAGACGGAGATTTCTGAAACTTCCGTCCCCGTAGATACTACCTCACAGAGCGAAATTTTCTCAGAAGGTTCCTCAGGTATGTCAAACCTTGAAAAAAGCTTTGACACCTCTCTTGAGGCAAAGATAAATCTTGATGAGAAATCTTCAGCAAATGGTGCTTCCTTTACCGATAAGGGGCTCACCGTAAACCAGGGCGGTTACTACCATTTAAGCGGCAAGCTTCAGGGACAGGTCCACATAAATGCCGACAAACAGGATGTGTGGCTTCTCCTTGACAACGCAGAAATCCACAGCGAAAACTCCTCTGCCATCTTCGTTGAGGACGCAAAGAATACCTACATCGTCCTCAAAGAGGGGACAGAAAACTCCTTATCCGACACAGGAAACTACACTACCGATGAATCGGGAGACCCCGATGCCACCCTTTTCTGCAAGAACGATCTGATCATCGGCGGCAAGGGTGGGCTTTTCATTGAGTCAAATTACGACTGCGCCATCCACACCAAGGACACACTTGTGTTTTCGGAGGCTTCCCTCACCGTTGTATCCTCGGATTCGGGCATCAAAGCAAAGGACGGTCTCAGAATCTCAAGCGGTACACTCAATCTCACAACCGAGGGAGACGCTCTCAAAACCACCAACGAGGAAGACCCCACTCTGGGACTTCTCCTTATTGAGGGCTCAGACATAAAAATCAACTCCCGGGGAGATGCCATAACCTCTGATAATACACTCAGAATCACAGGAGGCACCTTCGATATTGTCACAGGAGGCGGAAGCGAAAACGCAGATATGCCACAAGGTGATATGATGGGCAGAAACTGGTACAGCGAAAGCACTCAGGACACCTCCTCCGATGTAAGCCGAAAGGCTGTGAAATCTGCCTCGGATGCAGAGATCAGCGGCGGCACATTCCTCATCGACAGCGAAGATGACGCTCTCCACTCAAACGAAAATCTCACCATTTCGGGCGGAGACTTTACCATCAAGACAGGAGACGACGGAGTTCACGCCGACAAGAAAACCATCATCTCAGAGGGCAATCTCAACATTCTCTACTCCTACGAAGGTGTTGAGGGGGAAGAAATTGAAATCTCAGGCGGTGAGATACGGATAGTCTCCTTTGATGACGGAATGAACTCCGCAGGGGGAAACGACCAGAGCAATATGGGCTACGGACGCCCCGATTCTTTTGGGGGCAACACCTCCTGCGCTATAAACATCACCGACGGATACGTTTATGTTGAGGCGCAGGGTGACGGCATCGACAGCAACGGCAATCTCACCTTCTCTGGAGGCACCACCATTGTCTACGGCCCCGAAAGCGGCGGAAATTCCCCCCTTGATTTTCAGGGAGAATGTGCGGTAAACGGCGGTACGGTTGTGGCGGCAGGCTCCTCTCAGATGGCAGAGAGCATCTCCTCTATGTCGGCTCAGGAAACCATAGTTATGTACTTAAACGGTACCCTGACGGCTGAAACCTTCTGCAACATCACATCCGATAACTACTCTCTGAGCATCTCCCCCAAAACCACATACAGCTACCTTCTGGTAAGCTCTCCTGAGTTTTCCTCGGAAGACACCTGTGTCATAAGCTTTGAGGGAAATTGTCAAGGCAAAGGTAAGGACGGCATTTTCACAGACGGCAACTACTCAGGCGGTACCGAAGCTGCCACAGTTACTCTCTCCTCCAAGGTCATCACCTTAGGCTCAGGCGGTATGGGCTCACCCGGCGGCATGGGACGTCCCGGCGGTATGGGAGAAGCTCCCCACGGCGGTATGGGTAGCCGCAGATAAAAGAAAATAGAAAAACTCCATTTTTATAAAAAAAAGGTGTGCATAAAGCTTTATAGCCCTGCACACCTTTTAACTTTTATTTTTTCAGCTCCTCAAGGAGCTTTTCCTTATCCTCCGCAGTCTGTGCTTCTTTGTATTTCTCAATAAAAAACTGCTGACCTGCAAGCCCTAAGACCGCATATCCGTTTGTTGCCGAGGCACTTCCTGCAAGCGCTAAAAAAAGATCTACGGGAAAATCCTCTTTTGTCTCTTCACTCATATTTTCACCCCGAGTATATTTTGAGCGAGAGAAAATAAAATATAAATGGAACATATCGCCGAAAAAGCCCCGCGAGCAGAAAACTCACGGGGCTTTGCAGTTAAAAAATATTTTTCAAAGGAAGTTTATTCCTCAGCTTTGTTAACCTTTGCGAGAACCTCATTCATAAGATCGCTTATCTCTTTCTCAAGATCTGCACGATAGGTGTCTCTGAGAGTTTCAAGACGGTTTACTTCCTCCTGAATCTCCATCTTCTTGGCTGTGCTTTCCATAATTATCTTCTCCGCCTCAGCCTTTGCCTTTGAGACGATCTGCTCGGAAAGCTGCTTCACGATAACAAGTGCCTGAGCAATGGACTCCTCACGCTTTTCAAGCTCCTGAATTCTGTCTCTCTTCTGAGAAAGGTCAAGCAGGGTCTCGTCTGCGTCATTTGCAAGGTCTGCAAGGAGCCTGTCAACAGCATCCTTCTCGTAGTACTTGCCCTTCACAGCAGGGAGCATATAACCTTCAATTTTACTTCTGGATATACCCACTTTTAATCCTCCTCACTCAATGAAAAGCAAAAAAATCTGAATCACATCAAACCAATTTATAACAAAATTGTATCATATATGTAGTGGTTTGTAAACCTTTTTTATCAATATATTTGGTTTTTTACAAGGATTTTTGCGATTTTTCCTTGCTTTTTCGTGAAAAGGCACAGGCAATTTTCAGAAAGAGAAAAATAACAGACGGCAGAGAAAACTGCCGTCTGAACTTTTGTAACTTTTAGGTTTTAATACCGACTCTTTATGCCTTGCTGAAAAAGGCAACCGCTACTGCTCCGGGACCTACGTGAGTACCAACGATACTGCCAATACAGACATAGGAAAGCTCTTCCTTGCTTTCTTTCCAAAGAGCAGAGCTGTCCTCAATGTATTTCTTGAGGAGGTCATCGGAAAGACCAGTGTAGCCCAGGAGAACAGGCATGGAGAAATCAACACCGCCTGAAGCTTCGATCTCCTTAACAAGCAGATTGTTTGCCTGACGGGAGCCTCTTGCCTTACCTCTCATCTGCACCTCGCCGTCATCCACAGCCACAACGGGCTTAATTGACATAAGCTCACCTGCAAATGCAACAGCGGAGGAAATTCTGCCACCCTTTTTGAGGTACTCAAGGGTATTCACCATAGCGATAACTCTTACTCTTCCCTTGATTCCTTCCAGAGCATCGGCAATCTCCTTGGCGCTCTTGCCCTCTTCCTTGAGAGTTACAGCGTACTCCGCAAGGATACCGCTGCCGATGGCAACGCTGAGGCTGTCTACAACGTAAACCTCGGCATCTGTCTCGGAAGCTGCAATGCAAGCACTCTGATAGGTTCCTGAAAGCTTGGAGGAAAGGGTGATTACCACAACGCTCTCCCCTGCTTTGTGAGCCTTTTTGAAGGCTTCTGCAAAGTCGAAGGGCATAATCTGGCTTGTGGTGGGAAGGGTATCGCTCTCAACAAGCTTTTCGTAGAATGTTTTGTGATTGATCTCCACTCTGTCAAGGAAGCTCTCCTCGCCGAAGGTGATGGTCATGGGAAGCATCTCAACCTTTTCGAGAAGTTCGGGCTTTATGTCCGCAGAGGACTCAATAATAATTCTTACTCTCTTTGTATCAGACATAGATTATTCTCCTTATTTTATGTGCGGTCTTTACTCAGCCAAGACCATGCTCAGACATCTCCCTGAGGTTGTTTGATATCATATCGAGGATATTGTAGAAAACAATTCTTTCCTTCTCGTTGTAACCCTTGCTTGCAAGCTCTACTGCCTTGGCTGCCTTGTCAGCTACGATCCCTGCAGCCTCCTCGCCCTTTTCGGTGAGGACGATCTTTGAACGATAGGTTTCTGTTGCTCCGGCCTTTCTTGCCACGAGGCCTGTTTTCTCAAGACCTGAGATACCTCTGGAAACTGCCGCCTTGTCCTTGGCACATTTTTCAGCAAGCTCCTTAGCGGTAAGGCCCTCCTTGCTGATGTAGATTGCCATAAGATACTGGGCGTGGGAGCCTTTGAGGTTATATTTCTCCATTTCAACGGATTCTATCCGTGTGATGTACTGATTGATGCTTGAAATAGCTGAGGAAAAATGAGCGTAACGATTTACCATAGTTTTTCTCCTTTCAAACTGAATAATATTTTGATTTGGAAACAACTTGTTGACCACTCAACGATTGAGATTATACACTACATTTGTTGCATTGTCAACATTTATTCATTGATTTCGAGCAACAAATATAAAATTGTCACAAAAGAACCTGAGAATAGCGGTTTTGGCAAATATTATCTACCCCTGCAAATTCTGTAAAGCCTTCCCTTTACCCGTAGGGCAATTCGTGAATTGCTCCTACGATTATTTAGCTATATCCTCTATATGCAGAAGCAGTTCAGACTGTCCGCATCATAAAACAAAAAGGAGGGCACAAATACCCTCCCGAAGATTATCTGTAAAATTATCTTTTTTTTCAGCATAACACCGTAAACAGCTTTCATTCTTCCCACACAAGGGATAAGATATACTCATCTGTTTCTTCCCTGTGGGATTTTATATCCCCTCTCTCAAGAGAAACCTCGCCCTTTTCGTTTATGGTGTTCACATTTTGGAGTCCTCCCGAAAGACCCTCTCCCGTAAACTTGAGATAAGCCTCCTTCATAGTCCAGAGCCTCAGAAAATTTTTTGACTCCCTCAGAGAAAGTTTTCCTCTTAAAGCGGCGTCTTCCGTCACATAAGAAATCTCCTCTTCAGAGAGCGATCTCCTCAGCACCGCCCTTGATACTTCACGGGGGCACTCTATATCAACACCGACCTCTCTACTATGCACCGCAACGGCAATAAAGGGGAAGCTGTGAGAAACGCTTAAAGATACCGATTCTCCCGACACTCTGAGTTTTCCTTTCTCGTCAGGTGAAATTTCTATCTCTTCACAAGATTTACGGAGATACTGTGAGAGCATAGAAAGTGCCAGCGAAAAGGCAAATACCGAGAGCTTTTTGTCCTCGATATTTCTGAGCTTCACTGCCTTTTCCCGCCTCCATGCAGGAAGGCTTTCAAAAGCGGATTCATATTCAGTTTCACTGAATATTCGCACATCAAGAACTCTGTACTCCATGCCCTCACCTCTTTTCTATATATATAGTATCACAAGGCAGTCGCCTTTTCAACAAACACCTGAGGGACTTTTTGTTTTATTTCTCAAAGGTTATTTACTTTTTACCTCTCCTCGGTCATAATAATACCATAACCTTTCAGGAGGCGAAGCTTATGAAAATCGAAGCTATGCAAAAACTGACACTTCTGGACTATCCCCAGAAAATGGCGGCAACCATATTCACCTATGGGTGCAACTTCCGCTGTCCCTTCTGCCACAATGCAGGACTTGTGACGGAAGAGTCGGAGCAAGGTCTCTCCGAGGAGGAGGTGCTGAGGTTTCTTTCCACCAGAAAAGGCATCCTTGACGGAGTGTGCATCACAGGCGGCGAGCCTCTGCTTCAGCTTGATATTGAGGATTTCATAAGAAAAATAAAGGAGATGGGCTTTCTCATAAAGCTTGACACCAACGGAAGCTTCCCGAAAAAGCTCAAGGACTTGGTTTCAAAGGGTCTTGTGGACTATGTGGCAATGGACGTGAAGAACTCAAAGGAGAAGTATGCTCTCACTTGCGGAAAGACCGTTTTTGACCTCTCAAAAATCATTGAAAGCGTGGATTTCCTCAAGCTGGGCACTGTGCCCTATGAATTTCGCACAACGGTCACAAAGACCTTTCACACCTTTGATGACCTCATTTGCATTGCAAAATGGCTCTCAGGCTGTGACGCCCTCTATCTTCAGCAGTTTGTGGATTCGGGAAATCTCATCGACCAAAGCATTGAGGGTTACGAAAACGAGGAGCTTAAAGCTATGTATAAGGATATAAAGCGAAGCTACCCTGCCACTCACCTGAGAGGAATATCCTGACTTCAAATAATTACGGGGCTTCGGATACAATCCGAAGCCCCGCTTTCTGTTAATTATCAAGAAAAATCAGAGAATTTCTGTATCGTCATCGTCTCTGTCGTAGAAAGGAACAAAAGCCTCTCCAGCGCTGGCAACCAATGTATCTTTCTCATCAAAAACAATAACATCGATTATTGACTGTTCATATGTCTTTTTCATTTGTTTTGTCCTCCTTAGTACATAGTTGCTTTCTGAGCATACTCATCAAGTGCATACATAACCTTAAGGATTTCCTGATTGTCTAATTCCTCAGCCCTTGCAGCATAGTCCATTACTGCATAGGAAAGACTCACATCACCAACCACCACTTTATATTTTGTATAGAGATTGTGTGCGGCAACATCAGAAATCAGAATTTCATAAAGGTTTCCGTTTTTCCTGAGCTCTGCGCTCTTTCCGTTGACCGTAACTGTGAGTGTATCAAGGTCAACAGAATCATCTATTACAAAGTAGTGCTTCATACCTACCTCGGAACGAAGAGAAAGGGCAGTACCGTAATAGGAAATCTTTCCGTTTCCTTCTGTAAGGGTATAGGAATACTCGCTGAAATTCTTTTCGGGCACTTCTTTTTCCTCTTCTCTCATATATTCCGTGTCGTTTGCAAGATTATCTGTGTTGTGACCAAAGTAGGTCTGTACGGCTGCACCGTAATTGAGCATTGCCTTTACCATTTCGATGGTGATTTCATCATACAAATAAGAGTTTTCGAAAATATACTCCGCATATTCCTTGACAGAGAAAGTAAATTCTTCGCTTTCACCCTCGGAAGTCACAACCTGACAGGTTACTACCGAGGACATATTCTTTGCAGGAAGTCCGCAATTGAACTTATATCCGTGCTCTGTATATTCGCCTTCGCTGACGGGGATTTCTGAAACTACACCGTCATAGGAGAATACAACCTTTGCCTCTCTGTCTGCCAGAACCTCATCCTTTAAGTTCATAAAGAAGTTGGCGCCGATGTCGCCTTCAAGAGTAATGGTATTTCCTGTAAGGTCTGCATATTCATATTCACACTGTACATTTACCTCAAGCAGCCTTTCATTCGTGAAATGAATGTTTTCTACAACCTTGTTCCACTGATCCCTTGTGCCGAGATAATAAACCTCATTGAGGTTATTAGATCCGCCAAAAGCCAACTCACCGATTTCCTTTATTCCCTCCGGAATGGTAAGTGACTCAATAGAACAATCCTCAAATGCATGCTCTCCCACATACTTAACTGAGTCACCCAGAACAACTGTCCCCAGCTCGGGGCAGAAGGTAAACGCGCTTTTTTCTATAACAATAACGCTGTCGGGAATAGTAATATTGGTTAAGAAGTAACGTCCGCTGAATGCATATTCACCGATGGCAGTTACATCTTCGGGGATTTCGGTAAAATTACCTCCCACCACCAGAGTGTTTGTTTCTGTTTCAATAACAGCATTACAATTATTACGGCTGTCATATACGGGGTTGCCGTCTGCTACTGTGATATATCCAAGATCCTGGCAGAAGGAGAACGCTCCGAGACCAATACTCTCAACCGTACAGGGAATAATAACCTCAAATATCGAACAACCAAAAAAGGCTGCATCACCTATACTTTTAATACCCTCGTTAAGCTCCACAGTCTCCACATAGCAGTTTTCGAAAGCGAAATCACAAATTGTCTTTACAGTTCCGGGAATGGAAACCATTATGATCTCAGTATTCGCAAAGGCGCGCTCCCCGATTGTTGTAACGCTATATCCATCTATTTTGGTGGGAATCAGCACATGGGTTTCTTTTCCGGTATAACGTTCGATTGTCACTTCATCATTTTCAATGGAGTACACAAAACCTTCTCCAGTAGAACCCGAAGATGCTGCCGAAACGCTCATCACTGACATCAGACCAAAGAGCATAATCAAGGCAAGAACGCCGGCGAGAACACGCAGGGAAAAATGATTTTTCATAGATAGTCCTCCTTATAAATATGGAATGAGGATTGCCGAAAAACTAAAACAACGTCAGGCAATCCGAAATTTCTCGCAAGCTGTAAATATTCAGCCTGCTACAAATTCATTATGAACACTTTCCTTGTGATTGTCAATAAAAATTTTTATCAGATACAGGTTTTTATGAATGATATTATACATATCTTCATGGCAATAACACTTTTTTAAAAGAACAGAAAAGTCGTATCCCCGGGGGAAAGCACCAAATCTGTGTTCTCTTAAAAAAACTCTCTCAGCCGAAAATTTCAGGTGTCAGTTACAAAATATGGCAGAAACACAATATTTTGTGGTTACAATTAAATGACACCACAAAATCTTCAAAATATGCAGAAACCGCATAAGAATGGGCTTTTGCGGGATTTTACCCCGTTTTTTAATTCTCCCGAGCAATTAAGAATAACAAAACTGTCACAATATCTTGTGGTTTACCTATTGACAAACCACAATTTTTTGTGTATTATTGGAGAGCACCACGAAAATAACTATTTAAAAATTTACAGAAAGAGGTGGAGTTATGTATCAGGTTATTAAAAGAGATGACAAGGTCGTTGATTTCGACCTTTCCAAAATCGCAAAAGCTATCGAACAGGCTTTCCAGGCCACCAATAAGGAATATCACAGCTCCGTAATTGATCTGCTGGCTCTTAAGGTTACAGCAGACTTCGCTCCCAAGATCGTCAACAACAAGGTTGCTGTTGAGGATATTCAGGACTCCGTTGAGGATGTGCTTATCCAGACAGGCTACGGCGACGTTGCAAAGGCTTACATCCTTTACAGACGCCAGAGAGAGAAGCTCAGAAGAGTTAAATCCACTATCCTTGACTACAAGGAGATCGTTGACAACTACGTTAACATCAACGACTGGAGAGTTAAAGAGAACTCCACCGTTACCTATTCCGTAGGCGGTCTCATTCTCTCAAACTCCGGCGCAATTACAGCTAACTACTGGCTCTCAGAGGTTTACGATGATGAGATCTCCAACGCTCACAGAAAGGCTGACATTCACATTCACGACCTTTCAATGCTCACAGGCTACTGTGCAGGCTGGTCTCTGCGTCAGCTCATCGAGCAGGGTCTCGGCGGCATCACAGGCAAGGTTACATCCTCTCCTGCAAGCCACCTTGCAACTCTCTGCAACCAGATGGTAAACTTCCTCGGCATTATGCAGAACGAGTGGGCAGGCGCTCAGGCTTTCTCCTCTTTCGACACATATCTTGCACCCTTCGTTAAGGTTGATAACCTTTCCTACGATCAGACAAAGAAGGCTCTCGAGAGCTTCATATTCGGTGTTAATACTCCCTCCCGTTGGGGTACACAGGCACCCTTCTCCAACATTACTCTTGACTGGGTAGTTCCCCCGGATCTTGCTGAGCAGGATGCTATCGTCGGCGGTAAGCCCCAGAACTTCAAGTACAAAGATTGTAAAAAAGAGATGGATATGATCAACAAGGCATTCATCGAGATCATGATCGAGGGCGATGCCAACGGCAGAGGCTTCCAGTATCCCATCCCCACATACTCTATCACCCGTGACTTTGACTGGTCCGACACAGAGAACAACCGTCTCCTCTTTGAGATGGCTTCCAAATACGGCACACCCTACTTTTCTAACTACATCAACTCCGACATGGAGCCCAACGATGTTCGTTCCATGTGCTGCCGTCTGCGCCTTGACCTTAGAGAACTTCGCAAGAAGTCCGGCGGATTCTTCGGCTCAGGTGAGAGCACCGGTTCTATCGGCGTTGTTACCATCAATATGCCCAGAATCGCTCACACCTCCGAGAATGAGGAAGAGTTCTTCAAGCAGCTCGACCACATGATGGACATCGCTGCACGTTCTCTCAAGATCAAGAGATCTGTTATCACAAAGCTTATGGACGAGGGTCTCTATCCCTACACCAAGCACTACCTCGGCACCTTCAACAACCACTTCTCCACTATCGGTCTTGTTGGTATGAACGAGGCTGGCCTCAACGCTAAGTGGGTAGGTAAAGATATGACTCATCCCGAGTGCCAGAACTTTACCGAGAGAGTTCTCAACCACATGAGAGAGCGTCTCTCCGACTATCAGGAGATGTACGGCGACCTCTACAACCTTGAGGCTACTCCCGCAGAGTCAACTGCTTTCCGTCTTGCAAAGCACGACCTCAAGTACTATCCCAACATCATCACAGCAAATCAGGAGTCAGGCGTTCCCTACTACACCAACTCCTCTCACCTTCCCGTAGGCTACACAGAGGATATCTTCTCTGCTCTTGACATTCAGGACAGACTCCAGACCCTATACACCTCCGGCACAGTATTCCACGGCTTCCTCGGCGAAAAGCTCCCCACCTGGGAGAGTGCCGCAAAGCTTGTCCGTGCCATTGCTGAGAACTACAAGCTGCCTTACTTCACACTTTCTCCCACATACTCTGTATGTAAGAACCACGGCTACATCGTAGGCGAGCATTATACTTGCCCCGAGTGTGGTGAAAAGGCAGAGGTTTACAGCCGTATCACAGGCTACTACCGCCCCGTTCAGAACTTCAATGACGGTAAGGCTCAGGAGTTCAAGGACAGAAAGGTATATAACATCGAGAGAAGCGTTCTCAAGAAGTCCGCTCCCTGCGCATGTGAGGATAAGGCTGAGGAAACCTCCGCTTCCCTCTCCGACGGCGTATATCTCTTCGCTACAAAGAGCTGCCCCAACTGCAAGGCTATGGCTCAGCTCCTTGACAAAGCAGGCATTGCTTTCGAGAAGATCTACGTTGAGGATAACGAAGAGCTCGCACGTGCCCTGGGACTCAGACAGGCTCCCACCCTTGTGGATGTAAAGGGCGGCGTTGCAGAGAAATTCGTAAACGTTGTGGCTATCAAGTCCTACATTCAGAGCAAGGCTCAGAAAATCGGCTGATAAATTCATCAGAAACCTCAAATAATATAAATGCCGCCGCAAGGTTCTCCACTTTGCGGCGGATTAACTTTAATAGAACAGGTGAAACTTATGTATGACATTATCGTAGTCGGCGCAGGTCCCGCAGGACTCACCGCCGCAGTTTATGCCCGCCGCGCGGGAAAATCCGTTCTCGTCCTTGAGAAAGCAGGTTTCGGCGGACAGATTACCTACTCCCACAAAATCGAAAACTACCCTTCACACCGGAGCATCAGCGGCACAGAGCTTGCTGATATGATGCTGGAGCAGGCCCTTTCTCAGGGAGCTGAGGTTGAGCTGGAGGAGGCCCTTGAGGTCACCAAAAACGAGGATGGAATTTTCACCATCAAAACAGATTTCAGCACCTTCGAGTGCAAGTCCGTCATCATCGCCACAGGTGCAAAGCACCGCACCCTGAATGTAGAGGGCGAGGAAAACTTCATCGGCTCCGGTATCTCCTTCTGCGCTGTCTGCGACGGTGCATTTTACAGCGGCAAAGAGGTTCTCGTTATCGGTGGCGGAAACTCCGCCCTTGTTGAGGCAACTCTCCTTGCAGAGACCTGCAAGAAGGTAACCATCGTTCAGAATCTTTCAAGACTCACAGGCGAGATGAGACTTCAGGAAGCCCTTAAGGCAAAGGACAACGTAGAGATCATCTACTCCACCACAGTAAAGGCATTTGAAGGCGATGGCGAGCTTCAGGCTGTTGTTTTAAAATCAGAAATCGACGGCACAGAGAGTAAGCTTTCTCCTGACGGCGTATTCGTTGCCATCGGACTTGCTCCCGATAACGAGGTTTTCAAAACACTCACCGCTCTCGACAGCTACGGCTACGTTGTGGCAAGTGAGGCCTGCACCACCGACACAGAAGGCTTGTTTGTTGCAGGCGACTGCCGCACAAAGCAGATCCGCCAGATCACCACAGCCACCGCTGACGGCGCTGTCTCAGCCCTTGCGGCCTGTGCATATATCGATTCTTTAAACTGAGTTTCATAACACATCATATAATAAAGTTTCATAACACATCATAAAGTTTCATAACACACAAAAGAGGTTGACCCTTTTCGGGGTCAACCTCTTTTTCAGATTACTCTGTAAATATTAACTTACTTCAAAATCAACTTACTTCCAATCAGGGGTATGTCACGGAAAGCTGAGAGTTGTTAATACCATAGGCAAAGATATATTTACCTGCTGCCTTTGTTGTAATACTGCAGTTACCTGAAATGGAGCTGCTGAATGTGAGACCGCTTACTGAATCTGTAATGCTGAGAGTCTCCTTACAGCTTGTCCATGTACCCTCACGGATGATCTTGAATTCGTAGGTTGTGTTTGCCTCAAGATCCAGCTCTACATAGCAAGTGCTTGAGCCTGCTGTCTTCACTACGAACTCGGTAGCTGTTGTGCTCCAATCATTGAACTCACCTGCGAGATATCTGTTTGTACCGCCGGTTGTGGTACCGCCTGTGCTGCCGCCGAAGGTACCGCTTGCGTGACTGGGATTGTTGCTCTTCATCTTGTTGTATGCTGTGTAAGCATCGTTGATAGCATTATATCCTGCGTCTGTCGGATTATCCTTGTGGGTTAAGTATGCTCTCTTAAGATCTGCGTATGCACAATAGGAAGCATAGTAGCCTTCTGCGGAGAGTACGTTCTTAACATTGTTAACAAGAGTTGTGAAGTCTGCGTTGGAAACACCTACGGGAGCAAGCTTCACGGTGCCCTCAACGGGGAACACGACGATAAGACCTGCAACGCGCTTCTGAACAGCTGTTGCGTCACGAACGTTTACTGCCTTGTCGCCTGTAACGTTTGCCTGTGCAAAAGCTACATCGTCAAGAGTGATCATACCTGCTGCATACTTCTGGATAGTTGTAGCATCCTTGATGTTAACAAGACCATTGAGGTCAGCGTCACCGTAGAGATACTCAACGGGAGTTTCTGTGGGCTTCTCGGTAGGCTTCTCAGTGGGTTTCTCTGTGGGAGTCTCGGTGGGCTTCTCAGTGGGTTTCTCTGTGGGAGTCTCTGTGGGAGTCTCTGTGGGCTTCTCTGTGGGAGTCTCAGTAGGCTTCTCTGTGGGAGTCTCTGTGGGATTCTCATCATCGATTATTGTGTAGCTGCTGGGGAATACACCCTCAATGTACTTATCCTCAAGAGTAAGGTCAGCTGTCTGAGTTGCACCGTTGTTGGTGTTGAAGATGATGTAGTCAGCTTTGATTTCCTCGGAAATCAGAGCTGAGTATGTACCGTCTGCATTCTTGAACATGGGGGTGCCGGGCCATTCGCCGCAGTTCTGGTTTGAGGCTTTGTTCCAGGCGTAAGTATTTACATTTGTCCAGCCTGTGCAGGAGGAGCCTGAATCCTTAACCTTGATATCTGCAAGATTTACTGTGATCTTAACACCGCCCAGCACAACCTTACAGTTGTTTACTTCATAGGAAGTTGAGGTTGTCTCGCCTGCGCCGGTGTTTACAAGGAACTGCATTGTGTCATACTTCTTGGAAACCTCAGCGGAGTATGTACCGTCAGAGTTCTTGGTCATTGTAACGGTGGAAGAGGAGAAATCTGCTGTATCTGTAAGCTTCACCTTAACGCTTGCAGGACTTGCGCATACTGCCTTTGCGTCAACGGTAACTGTTACTGTGCCGTAGTTGATTACAGGCTTGTCGGGAACATCGTTCTCCTGAAGCTCGTCGCCTGAGTAGTCAATGAGATAGGTGTAGAGAGGAAGAATCTCGTCCTTAACAAGGTCTGTGCCGTTGAGAACAACATACTCATCGTAAACATCTACAAAGTAGCCCTGTGAGCTGCTGGGATCCTGAGGACGATCCAGACCGCCGCTGGAGTTAACCAGAGTAGTGGAAGCACAGGAGGGAACGTGAACTGTGTAAGCAGTTGTGCCGTTTTCGTTGTCGATGTTGTAGTTATACTTGAAGTCGATGTGTGTGTGACCGTTGAACCAGATGATATCCTTGTTTGCCTCAAGGAGCTCCTTGAATCTGTATGTCTGAGGATACAAGCTCTTGTCAATAGTCATGGAAGCGGTGTAGTGGGGATTCTCTTTGTTGTCACCTGCGCCGTAGTGTGCAAAGGGAGAGTGCTGATAGATAAAGATCTTGTGGCCGTCATTCTTGTACTTTTTGAGAAGGCCCTCAAGCCAGTTGATCTGAGCCTCTGAGAAGGCGTCCTTGATTGCAGGGCTCTGGTTCTTGTTGATGTACTCCATAGCCATATAGATATGGTGGTCGCCGTTAATGGTTACCTCATAGTAAATAGGAGTCTGCATCTTGCCGGTTTTTGTGTTGAGACCGGTTGCAACCCTGTAAGCGTTGAGCAGGTTGTTGTGGTCAGTACCTGTAACGGAGCTGCTGTTGTAGGTTTCGTGGTTACCGTTTACCTCGTAAACATAGCCTGTGAAGCTGGAGTTTGCAAGAGTCTGGAGATAGTCCTTCCACTCCTTTGCGGAGCCGTGGTTTGTGTTGTCACCACAGGTGGAGATAAACTCTGCGCCTCTCTTTGCGGCAGACTCCAGAGCACCTGCAAAGTGAGACTCTGCATAGGTGTAGTAGCCTGTATCGTGGAAGTGAATGTCAGAGAGAGTCTGGAAGAGATACTGCTTCTCGGAGCTCTTTAAGAACTGCTTGGAAGCGGGAATGTCAAAAACTGCTGCTGCGGAAGCAACTGTCTTTGTGGATGTGCTCTTTACTGCAATGAGCTTGGTAGCGTCTGCAGGGATTGCTGTGAATGCACCCAACTCTACATAAGCCATGGGAGCATCAAGCTTCACGGAAGAGATGTAGGAGTATCCCTCAAGTGCCTTTGTGTTGTCTGCCCAATACAGATAATATGTGCCGTAATCAGAGCTTGAGCCCGACTTGAGCTCAATTCGACCCTCGGCATAGCCTGCATTATTGTACTTGAAGAGATAGTCGATTGCAAGTGTGTTTGCAGCGTTTACACTTACAAAGCCAACTGTCAGTACGGACAGAAGCATCATCAGAACCAGAACGATGGAAACAATCGCTTTGGAACGTTTTGTAATCTTCATAAATATGCCTCCTTGGATTTTTCGGGGAAGGAAAATCCTCCCGCATTTTCACAAAATAATTATAGCACAAGTCCCCCAAAACTATCAATTAACATTATTGATAGTTTTTGGGGGACAGATATGTGCAATTTGCTTTTTACACTTTTAAAAAGGCACTCAAAGCACCCTCATAAAAGGACATTTATTCTGTGTCAGAGGCAGGGACTGCTCTCTCAGCCTTTGCTCTTTTTCCGTTTTTTCTCCTGAGAATGCAAAGCACTGTCAGAATCAGAACTCCTGCGCAGGAGACTGCAAGTCCGGGGTAGAAGCCCTGAGGCACATAGACTATCTTTATCTCGTGCTCACCCTCGGAAAGAGGGAATGCCAGGAAGGTTTCCGCCACGGGAGTTATCTCCACCTCTTTGCCGTCAACAAAAGCCTTGAAGCCCTTGTCGTAAAGAATCGAGGTGTAGAAAAGTCCTGCTTCCTTCACGTTTATCCTGCCTTCCAGCTTGGTCTGTGACTTCGAGGTAAGCTCAAGGGTGCTCTGAGAGAGCTTCTCAACGCCCTGTCTTATTACCTCCTCATCAAGGCGGTAAAGATAGCTGACTATGGAGCTGTCCTCTCTGCACGGGGTGGGGATGGAGACGGAAACCTTGTCCCCTGCTTTGAAGTTTCCGAAGGTATAGACGCCGGTATAGCTCTGGTCGTAGGTTACGGCGTTTTCCTTGTCGCCGTTTACGATAAGGGTGGAATCCTTTGTTCTTGAATTCTTGAACAATCCGTAGTAAAGTCCGTCCTCTTCAATAACATAGTCCACAGTAAAGGTCCTCACCTCACCGACTTTTCCCACACCTGCAAAGGGCACGCTGTAATAGTCATCATAGCCCTGCTTCTTTGTAAGCATCTCAGCTCCCTCACCGCTGATACCCACGTTTATGGGAACATACACCAAGGGTTCCTTATCAATACCCGTTGCGGTGGTGAAGAAGCTGTTCTGAACGTCAAAGGGAGACACCCAGTTTTTGTGGAGCTTGTTCTCAAGGAGCTTCTCCGAGGTCATAAAGCCCATGGGAACATAGGCATTGTTTTCATAAAGGGTGCATTCGCCCATTTCCCCGATATTATCCATAAATTCTTTGCTGAGGGACTTCTCGTCCTCATCAATAGAGAAAAGATATCTGATATTCAGGAAAAGGTTGCATACGGGGGTATTCTCAAAGTATGCGTAGCGGTTGTTGACCTTGGATGCGGCAAGTCCGAACTCCATCATAAAATCAGAGTAGGTGCCGTTGACCATGGAGTTGAAGGTGGTTATGCCGTAAAGGTCGTAGAGGTCGCCGTCATTGAGAGAATAGGTGGAGGTAAACTCTGTGCGGTAGAGTTCATCCTCGGGCAGATAATCGGTCTTGAGCTTCTGAACCTCTGCGCGGTTTTTGGGGTAGTTTGAAATTGTGGTGTCACCCACCGTTGCCACTCCGATATAAGCAGTCAGGAAGGATTCCGCTATCATCACAATGCACAGAAGAAGGGAGAAAACGTTCTTATTGATTTTTCCCAGTCTGTAAACCACGCCGATTGCAATCAGAAGCAGAGCAAAGCCCAGGGTGAAATACACAGAGATGGGCTTGTGCAGGAAGAAAGCCGTCAAAAGATAAAGGCTCAGCACCGCACAGACAAAGAGGAATCTCTTTTTGTCCAGCTCGTCAATAAAGGTGTAGGCTCTGTAAGCCAACACAATGATAACAAAAGAGAAAATATAGCTGAAGCGATAGTAAACCATGGCAGGAGTTGCCATTCCGTGCCAGATGTAGTTGAGCTGATTCACTACAAAGCTCAGCACCATAAACATACAGAGCGCACCGCTTACAATTCTCTCCTTGCGGGAGATCTTCTTTGTGAAGAAATAAATAACAAGGAGCACAAGCGCCAGCACCGAGCAGGCAATATTGGGAGCGCCGGTATCCATCTTCAGAGGATGATTATATATGAGCAGATTTGTGATGGTCTCAAGGATGGACACAAAGGTATAGATAACAGGGTTCTTGTCCTTGTAGCCGAAGCCCTTGTTCACAGTATACTCCAGAGGGAAGGTGGAAAGCACACCTGCGGAGTCGGAGTTCTGAAGGGCCATAAAGGCAGGGAAGGTAAGAACTGCGGTGATCATAAACGCAATCAGGGAGTAAAGGAGCATTCTTCCTGCGTTTTTGAGGGACTCTCTCATACCCCTGAATGATACAACGGTATAGCAGATGCTGAAAATAAGCACAAACAGGCAGACCATATAGCCCATATAGAAGTTGCAAAGAACTGCCAGAGCAAGGGAAATTATGTAGAGAGTAAACTTCTTGTCACGAAGCACATCAACAACTCCCGCAATAACAAGAGGAAGGAGCGCCACCGTATCAAGCCACATCATATTCCAGTAGTAACCCATCAGGAATGCGCAGAAGGCGTACATCAGAGAGAATGTCAGAAGAGAGATGTCGTTTTTCCTGAACACCTTGCGAAGGAATATTGCGAAGAACATTCCTGCAAGACCGATTCTCAGCACCACCGTAAAGGCAAGGAAAACCTGAAGCCAGGGAGTTCCCGAGGGTATAAAATATGAAAGCAGGTAAAGAGGACTTCCGAGATAGTTTGCTATAACTCCCAGGAAGTTGGCTCCTCCGCCCGTATTCCACGAATAAAAAACAGATACACCTTCCTTGAGCATCCGCTGATACTCCGAAAGGAAGGGATAATACTGATGCCATGAATCCACAACAAGAATCATCTTGCCGCCGAAGGGATAGAATCTTCTGATAATGAAGTTCAATCCCATAATAGCCATAGGAACAAACAGAGCAAGAATCACATAGAGATTATTATAAATAAATCCCTTGAGCCCTTTTTTGCTCCTCTCGCCTTTGAGAGCTGTCATAAAGCTGCCTCCCATCGTTTACTTAAACTACCTTTGATTATACATATTGACAGCGTAAAAGTCAAAGACTTATGAAGAGGAAGGCAAGTTTTTGTTGAGTCGGAGAAACTTTGGTGCTATAATGGCTTTATAAGATAAAAAATCTCACAAAGGAGATATGAAAATGAAAAAGACAGTTCTCAGAGAATACGCAAAGCTTCTTGCAAGAAAAGGAGCAAACGTTCAGAAAAATCAGGAGGTTATGATCTTCTCCGAGCTTGACCAGCCTGAGTTTGTGAAGATCCTTGTTGAGGAGTGCTACAAGGCAGGCGCCTCCAAGGTAAGTGTGGAGTGGAGCTATCAGCCCCTTCAGAAGCTTCACGTAAGATATCAGAAAGAAAAAGTTCTCTCAAGAGTAGAGGAATGGGAAATCGAGAAGATAAAGCACAGAGTAAAAACCCTTCCTGCCCTTATTTACCTTGAAAGCGAAGACCCCGACGGACTCAAGGGAGTAAATCTCAAGAAGATGACCAAGGCAAACGGCATCCGCCGCGGTGTCTTCAAGCCCTATCGTGATGAAATGGACAACAAGTACCAGTGGTGCATCGCCGCAGTTGCAGGCAAAGCCTGGGCAAAGAAGGTATTCCCCGGAATGAGAGCATCCGTTGCAGAGGAAAAGCTCTGGGAAGCGATCCTTCAGACAGCCAGAGCCGAGGGAGACGGCATCAGAAACTGGGAGGAGCACAACCGAGACCTCAAGAAGAGATATGAGTATCTCAATTCTCTCGGCATTTCCTCTCTCCACTACAAAAGTGCAAACGGCACCGACCTTAAGGTGGGTCTTCTCAAAGAAAGCAGATTTATGGGAGGCGCCGACCTTCTTCTCGGTTCTGATGTAGAGTACAATGCAAACATTCCCTCCGAGGAGGTTTTCACAGCCCCCGACAGAAACCGAGCCGAGGGCATCGTTCACGCTTCCATGCCCCTTTCCTATCAGGGAGCTCTCATTGAGAACTTCTGGTTCAAGGTTGAAGGCGGAAAGATAGTTGAAGCTCACGCAGAAAAGGGCGAGGAGCTTCTCAACTCTATTCTCGACACCGACGAAGGTGCCCGATATTTCGGCGAATGCGCCCTTGTCCCCTTCGACTCCCCCATCAGAAACACAGGCATCCTCTTCTACAACACTCTCTTCGATGAGAATGCCGCCTGCCACATTGCCTTCGGCGAGGGCTACTCAAGCTGTATCGACGGATTCGAAAACCGCACCCTTGAAGAGATGCGCGAGATGGGTCTTAATGACAGTATCGTCCACGTTGACTTTATGATCGGCACCGAGGATCTCTCCATTACCGCCGAGACCTTTGACGGCAAAGAGGTCAAGATCTTCGAAAACGGCAACTGGGCATTCTGATATTTTCAAAGCATCAGAAAAACTATATAGCATTCTCTCCCTCCTTCAAAACCTTGCGGTTTTGCCACCTCCCTCGTCAGAGGGAGGCAAGAGATAGTGCACAAACGTATCCTTATAAAACAAGCCTCGGAGTTTCCCTCCGAGGCTTTCCTTATATATTTCTCACTCTTCCAGAAGTCGCTTGATTTCCTTTATGTTTGCAACCCCTGCCTTGTAGCCTTCAAAATAGGCATGGTCAAGGTTTTTGAAGCTGTACTGAGACATTCCCGTAAGATTGGGAAGCACCAGAAGATCGGGCTTTTCCTTTGTGGTCTTGCCCTCGGTATTCTCCTGATCCATAAGCTCAAAGGCTCTTCCCAGAACGCTTGCCACCGTTTTGTACTCCTCCTTTGAGGAGTCCCTTGAGAAAACATCCACCGCAACGATAACGTCGGGTTCGTATCTTCTGATGGCGCCAATGGGCAGTCGGTCAAGGAGTCCGCCGTCAAGGTACTGTCTGCCGCCAACCGTAACAGGCTCAAAAATTCCCGGAATACAGGAGCTGGCGGTTACGGCTCTGGCGGTATCGTATCGTCCGTCAAAGACCTTCGCCTCTCCGCTTATGAGATCTGCGGCAACACAGCAGAAGTCAATGTCAAGGTCGCAGATGCGCTTGTTTCCGATGACACTTCTCAGTTTCTGCTCCACTCTCTTCGTAGAGAAAAGTCCGTTTGAGGAAAGCTTGGGAATCGCATCAAGGACCTCACTCTTCTTAAGATTCATAACGAGAGAATAAAGCTCCTGAGGCGTGATGCCTGCGCAATAGCCTGCACCCGCTACCGCACCTGCGGAGGCACCCGCAATGCAGGAAGGAACTATTCCGTTTTCATGAAGCACCTGAAGAAAACCCACGTGTGCCACACCTCTGGCGCCTCCCGCGCCCAGAACCAAGCCTAATCTCTTGCTCACAGAACTCACCTCGTATAAATATCTCTTTAAATTATAACACCCTTAAAATTCTCCGTCAATTGCCGAAGGATAAATATTCTGTTAACATTTATGTTGACATCCCTACCGGCGGATTTTATAATTAAACCAACACTTTATATAAAGGATGATAGATATGAAAAAGTACTTAGCAGCACTTCTGGTGCTTATCCTTGCGCTCTCCTGCGCTGTGCTGCCCGTAAGCGCTGAAAAAGCAGGTGTCTCCGTACTCAGGGCAACCGTCCTCGGTGACTCCATCGCATCAGGCTACGGACTCGAGAATTCTACTGACAGCTACGGCTACATCATTGCCAGCGAGAAGAAATATTCCCTTCACAATAACGCTGTCCCCGGCCACAAGACCACCGATATGCTGGCTCTCATGAAGGAAAACGATACCGTAAGAAGCAACGTCGAAAGCTCCGACCTTCTTATTATTTCCATCGGAGGCAACGATCTTCTGGGACTTCTCCAGAGCGGCACCTCCGCTCAGCTTTTTGACATTATGCTCAACGGTGCAGATTCCGCCACCGTCAAGAACGCAATTGCCCTTATGAAATCAAATCTTGACGCTCTCATATCTGAGATACGCTTCTTAAATCCCGACTGTGTGGTTATTTTCCAGACCCAGTACAACCCCATCTATGCACATCCCCAGTACAGCTCCTACGCTCCCACCCTTGATAAGCTGGCTCCCGTATTCAACTCACTTTTCTTTGATCTTGCAAAGAACAACAGCGGAGTTTATGTCACCGATATCTTCACCGCTTTTGACAGCTACTACAAGGAAACAGGCAAATACGACGTAATCCAATCGGACGGAATCCACCCCTCTGTATCAGGTCACGCTCTTATTGCAGAGACTATTCTCGGCACCATCGGCGAGCTTGAAAAAGCAGGAGTGCTTCCCTCACAGCCCGTCATCCCCGAAAAAGTCTTATTCCTTCTGGGAGATGCAAACTCCGACTCAAAGGTTAACATCAGCGACGCCACCACGATTCAGAAAAGCGTGGCAGGTCTTGTGACTCTGGAAGATGCAGCCCATTTCTCGGCAGATACGGATTTTGACACCAAAATCACCGTCAAGGACGCAACTCAGGTGCAGAAGCATCTGGCAGGCCTTCTTACAGACTCCCTTATCGGCTCCATGCTGGAATTAAAGCAGAGCTAAAAAATAACGCCATCTCTTTTTTGAGATGGCGTTTTTCTTTTTCAGATGCTCAGCAGGAACATCATAAGGGGCATTGTGAGTATTGAGGTAAGGGTTCCCAGAAGCACCACGAAGGAGGCTTCCTTCTGACCTCTTCCCGAAAGCTCCGCAAAATTCAGCACATTGCTTGCAACGGGACAGCAGAAGAGGATAAAGGTCAGCTCCTTGAGAAAACTATCCATGGGAACAATAAGAAGAATCAGAAAAATAAAAGCAGGGATGAGCATCTGCTTGAGGAAAACCGTAACGTAAACGGAAATATCCGAAAAAAGACTTCGAAGGCTTACTGAGCCCAAGCGCATTCCCAGAATCACCATGCACATGGGAGTTGCCATTTTTCCGAGAAGATTTACGCTCTCCGACAAAAAATCGGGAAGTCTTAAAGAAAAAATCATCATCAGAAGTCCTGCTGCAAAAGAGATGGTAGAGGGATTTAAGAACACTCTTTTAAGACTTATATACTTTTTCTCACCGGTAACAATAAAGAGTACCAGCGTCCAGCAGAGAATGTTCATCGCCAGAGAAAACACCATGCAAAGCAAAGCGCCCTGAGCCTTGTCGGGGAAAAGCTTTTCCACAACGGGAACTCCGAAAAATCCGCAGTTGCTGATAACCGTTGCAATGGTAAATATCCGATACTTTGCCTTCTCCTCATACTTTCTTCGCAATAAAAAATACATAAGAAGCATCAAAGAAAGCTGAAGCATAAGGGAAATCAGAAAGAAAAGTCCCATCTCCTTAAGAATATCAGGGGAATACTCCACCTTCGAAAAGGAGTAAAGAGTCAGACAGGGCTGACAAACAAAGAGCAGTACCTTGGCAAAGGAGGGTATCGCCTCCTCGGTGGTAAGCCCCGTTTTTCTCAGTACAAATGCGGGCAAAGCATAAAAAAGAAGTGTCAGCACAGAGAGTGCCGATGTAATAACCATTTTCATCACCGAGGTTAATTCTATCACTAATTTAGGGAAATAACAAGAAATATGAAAAAAACCCTTAAAAAAGCCGCAGATATATGGTAGAATAAAAAAGATAAAATTTTTTCAAAAAAAATGCAACCGATTACTACAAAAAGCTGTCTTAATAAGTGAAGGGCTTTTTGAGAAAGGAGTTCCTCGTGAAGGAAAGCGACATTCTCGACCTGTATTTCAAAAGAGACGAAAAGGCGATAAAGGAAACCGCCAACGCCTTCGGCGCAGTTGTTATGAAAATTTCCCGCAACATTCTCGGGTGCGAGAGTGACAGCGAAGAAAACGAAAACGACACCTATATAAGCCTTTGGAACGCAATTCCTCCTCAGAGACCTGAGTCTCTGGTGGCTTACATCTCAAGAACAGCCCGAAACCTTGCTATCAATAAGCTTAAGAAAAGAAACGCCGCAAAGAGACTCTCTGACGGCGACACTCTCTCCCTTTGTGAGCTTGACGAGTGCACTCCCTCAAACCTCAGCGTTGAAGGCGACGCTGACGCAAAGCTTCTATCTCAGGCAATTTCTCAGTTTCTCAGAAGCGAAAAGGAGGAGTCACGAAAGATCTTCGTGAGAAGATACTTCTTTAACGACAGCATAAGGGATGTTTCGGAGCTTTTCTCCCTTTCCGAAAGCAAGGTCAAATCCTCACTTATGAGAACACGCATAAGGCTCAGGGAATATCTTCTGAAGGAAGGTTTTGATTTTGAATAACAACATTATGGGAAAAGCAATAGGCCTTCTGGGTGACGACATCATTGAAGAGGCGGCAAATCACAAAAAGCGCAAAGGTAAAATCATCTCCTTTTATACCATCGGCGCTGTGGCAGCGGTCTTCGTTCTCGTGATGGTACTGAGTCTGGTGCTCCCGGGAATCAGAAAGCCCGTAGTCAGCTTTGGCGGAGAACCTCTCAGCGGTGGCGTAGTCATCGAGGCAGGGGCAGATCCTTTTGTAAGAGCCGCCGACTGCGCGCCCCTTACTCTCTCCCTTGAGGTTGAGCTTCACAAGAAGTCTCAGATTTCCGTTTCAAAGGGAAATCTCAGCCTTATGTCGGGAGACATCTGTGAGTACAAGGGTCAGAGCTTCGAGACCTCAGAGGACACAAAGCTTCTGTGGTGCATCGACTGCCCCGAAGAAAGTGAGAGCTACACACTCTCTATAAACGAAGAAACCTTTGCTACGGTTTCTTTTGACCAAGGTAGGAATGTCTGGATGATATCCGGACAATAAAATAAAAAAACAAAAAAACAAATTGGAGGAAATCAAAATGAAAAGAATTCTCGCAGTAATCATGGCAGTAATGCTCGTTCTCTCTCTCGCAGCTTGCGGCGACGCAAAGACAGAGACAAAGACAGAAGACAACACAAACACAGCAACAGAGGCTAAGCACTATGCAGCTCTTGATGTTCTCAACACAGTATGGGCAGCATATCCCGAGGATCAGAAGTTCCCCGTAGCAGGCGGTGACTTCAGCGAAGAGAACGCAAACTGGGAGGGTCCCGGCAAGCACAGCATCGAGGGCGATGACAACACAGCAAACCTCATCGCAAGCTATCAGTTCCCCGAATCAGAGCTTTCCAAGATCAACGATGCAGCAACAGTTATGCACGCAATGCTTGCTAACAACTTCTGCTGTGGCGCATACAACGTAACAAAGGCTGAGGATGTAGCAGTAGTAGCAGATGCTCTCAAAGCAAATATCGAGGGAGCACAGTGGATCTGCGGTCAGCCCGAGGGCTATGTTGTAGTTACTCTCGGCGACTGTGTAATCGCATACTACGGCCTCGGTGATGTTATCACAAACTTCACCGAAGCTCTCACAACAGCATATCCCGATGCAGTTGTAGTTTGCAACGAGACTATCGCAGCTTAAGATTCCTAATCCCTTTTACTAAATAAAACCAAAATCTAAACGTAACGGAGTAAGGCCATGATTTTTTCAAGCATACCTTTTATGTTCTATTTCTTACCGGCAGTAATACTTCTGTATTTCGCCGTACCAAAGTTTCTGAAGAATTCGGTTTTACTCCTTTCAAGCCTGTTTTTCTACGGCTGGGGAGAACCCAAATTCCTGATATTTATGATCCTGTCAATCACACAGGGTTATGTATTCGGATTACTGATAGAAAAGCACCGTGGCAGCAAGCGGTCAAAAGTATTTTTGGCCGCTTCTGCTGTTTTCAGTCTCGGACTTCTCGGCTACTGCAAGTACGCTGACTTCTTTATCAAGAACTTCTCATCCCTCACGGGGCTCTCTCTTCCCCTGCTGGGAATTGCCCTGCCCATCGGTATCAGCTTCTACACCTTCCAGATTTTAAGCTACGCCGTGGATGTTTACAGAGGTGACACCGAGGCACAGAAAAACCCCATCGACCTTGGCGCATACATCGCCATGTTCCCTCAGCTGATTGCAGGTCCCATTGTCAGATACTCCGACATTGCCGCACAGCTTAAAGAGAGGACACATTCCTTTGGGAAGGTCTCCTACGGCGTGAGACGCTTCGTTATCGGACTCTCAAAGAAGATTCTCATTGCCGATATTTTGGGCGAAGCGGTGAGCATCTTCCTTCAATCGGATGAAAAGTCCTTTGTGTTCTACTGGCTCTATGCTCTCTCCTACCTTCTCCAGATCTACTTTGACTTCTCAGGATACAGCGATATGGCCATCGGCCTCGGAAGTATCTTCGGCTTTAAGTTTATGGAGAACTTCAACTACCCCTACATCTCAAAATCCGTTACCGAGTTCTGGCGACGCTGGCACATATCTCTGGGCACATGGTTCCGCGATTACCTCTACATCCCCATGGGCGGAAACAGAGTTTCTAAGCTTCGCTGGTTCTTCAATATTTTTGTAGTGTGGATGGCAACCGGCTTCTGGCACGGCGCAGACTGGAGCTACATCATCTGGGGTCTGTACTTTGCATTCTTCCTTATTATCGAAAAGGAATGGATACTCCCCCTTCTGAAAAAATATAAAGTGGCACAGGTCATCTACATTCCCATCCTTCTTGTGATCATCATCACAAGCTTCGTAATATTCCACTCCTCAGACTCAGGCATTCCCATTTTCGAAAGCCTCAGAGTCCTCTTCACAGGTCAGGGCGTTCCCTTCTCAAATGCGGAAAGTCTCTACTACCTGAGAAACTATCTGGGAGTACTCATTATCGGCATTGTGGCCGCAACTCCCCTCTTCACAAACTTCACAAGAAAACTCCGCACCACAAAGGGCGGTGCCGTTGTGCTTGATATTTTAGAGCCTGTGGTTCTCCTTGCTCTTCTCGCTGTCTGCACAGCCTATCTCGTTGACGGCTCCTTCAGTGCGTTCTTATATTACAAATTCTAAAGGGAGGGATACTTTTGAAAGCTAAACTTAAAGATATAATAATCGCAGTGCTCTCGGGAGTATTCATCTTCGGCTTTTTTCTGGGCTCCTTCCTTCTTCCTGACACAGACTTCCTCATGGCGGAGCGCAGAGACGCCCAGACCTTCCCCGAGCTCTCCGTAGGCACCATTATGTCAGGAGAATTTCGCGAAAACCTCGAGAAATACACTCAGGACCAGTTTCCTTTAAGGGACAGCTTCAGAGGTCTCAAGGCAATTTCCGCATTCTATATTTTCCAAAACCTTGAGAACAACGACTATATTCTCTGCTCAGGCTCCGTTTCAAAGCTTGACCCGGAGCTTCGTCAGGACAATCTCGACTACGCCGCAAGTACCTTCCGGTGGATCTACAACAACACTCTCAAGGACAAAAACGCAAACATTTACCTGAGCATCATCCCCGACAAAAACTACTTTATGGCAGAGAAAAACGGATATCTCGCCCTTGACTACGATGCACTCATAAGCTCTTTAAAGGGCAGTATGAGCTACGCTGAGTATATTGACATCACAGACACACTTGAGCTCTCCGACTACTACCGCACAGATACCCACTGGATGCAGCAGTGCATCACCGAAACCGCACAGAAACTTGCAAATTCAATGGGCACCTCTCTCCCCACAGAGTATGAGGAGGTTTTTGTTTACGATAAATTCGAGGGCGTTTACTACAAGCAGGCAGCGCTCCCTGTAAAGCGTGACGAAATCAGGTATCTCACAAACGAAACTCTAAAGAGTCTTGAGCTCTATGATTACGAGACAGGAAGCCCCGTTTCCGTTCCTCTTTACGATGAAGAAAAGGCGAAGGGCAGAGACGGCTATGAGTTCTTCCTCCACGGAAGAAAGGGTATGCTCGTTCTCGAAAACCCCAAAGCCACCACAGACCGCGAGCTGATAATCTTCAGAGATTCCTTTGGAAGCTCCATAGCTCCCCTGCTGGCTCAGGGCTACAAGAAGGTGACCCTTGTGGACCTTCGAGCAATCGGAAGAATGACCTTCGGGGGACTTGTCAACTCAGGGGTTATTAACGTTGAAAATCAGGATGTGCTCTTCCTTATGAGCACCACAATTCTCAATCAGAGCAAAGCGGAAGGCTTCAAATAAGACTCCTTCGGCAAAACTTCAAAAAAAAACAACAGGAGCTGTGATTTCTCACAGCTCCTTTTTCCATACTTTTATCTGAACTTAATACTATTTTCATAGAAGCCCTGCGATGTGCTTCTGAATGGCGGTGGCGACCTTGACGTCACGTTTTCCGTCGCGGTTGAAGTCAAACAATACGTCTTTTAAGTCTACCCAACTGACAGTTAAAGCGTAATTATCGGTCTTAAAGTCCAGATCTGCTAAATACTTCTGAAGGTTAGTGGCATCCTTGACGGTTAGCTCTTTATCTCCATCAACGTCTCCTATGAGACCGCAGGGAAACAGCTTCTCTTCAAATATAGCTTTTATTCCGCTTAAGTCTGCGTTGTAAGCTTCCTCTACGGTATAAACCTTATCTTCCTCAGGCACATAGACACCGTAATACCAACAGTTGGAGTCTCCCCAAACCACATGGCCGGGATATACGGCATACTCGCCGAGAATGTAAGAAGGCGGTCTTTTCATTTCTTCAGCAAACACTTTAAACAATACATATTCGGGTTCTGACTCGTCAGTGCTTGCGCTGTCACCATAGTAACAGAGTAACTCCTCGTAAAACACAGCTTTCGATAAGCTTTGTTCTTCATCGGATGCTGAGTTTTTGTAGCGTTCTTCCAAACAAGCCCTTACTTCATCATTGTAAAGCTGGCGGATAACTGTGATTCCTTCAAAATCAATGAGATCACTATTGTTTTTCAGCACATCTATAAACCACAGATAATGCTCAAGAATCACAGCCGAAACTTCGTAGCCGTTCTGATTGATCACATTCGGGGTGACCTCATCCTTGTAGTATGCATAAATACCGAGGCCGTCATAACGGCTGTCACGATAGAGTCGATATTCGCCAAAAGACTGACTGAATGGATAATTCATTTCCTTATGCTCGCTGTATCTGCCTGTAAACAAATACACTCCGTCTATTTCAACTATTTCGTCTATGGTTACGTTATCGCCTTGTGGAATTCCCTCGTACTGAGTCTGTCTGCAGTAAGCAAGGAACAGTTTTTCAAGCTGATCTCTGTCAAGCTCAGGCTCAGCGGTTTCCGCTCCTGCAGGAACTGCACACAGTAGCGCTAACAGCACAAGTGTCAACATTGTCGCAATTATTTTTTTCATAAATCTCATCCTTTCTTTATTAAGATCATCTCTGCCTTAAATACAAATGAGAAAGGTGATTTGTCACACAAAGTTTTCTAAGAGCTTAAACCTCCAGCCCTGCGATGTGCTTCTGAATGGCGGTGGCGTCCTTGACGTTTGTTATACCGTCTTCTTCACGCGTAAAATTCGTAAGAACAACTGTTAATTCATCGCGGTATGTTTCGTCTAACACGCTGGGCAGATCCGAAAGATGCTTTTGTATTTCCGTTGCATCTTTTACGTTTAAGATGTAATTTCTATCAGCATCGCCCATAACACCCAGGTGTTTTATTTTTCTCAACCCCAGCTCAACATCCTCTATTCCTGCATCCAAAGCCTCAGAAAGTGTATAGATCTTATCCTCAGCGGGAACATAGATAAAATACGGCACAGATTCAGGGGTATATGAATTATGATCAAAATATGCCCAATCGCCTATATATTTTGCCAGATGGGTGAATCCTCCTACTGCGTGATTGGCTCTGATTACGGCATATTCGGGCTCACTTTCGTCAGTACCGGCTGCATCCTTATAATGGAAATACACTTCTTCATAAACATAATCCTCGTAGTAATCCATTCTCAGGTAATGCAAATCAAGTCTCTCGACAAAGATGGACTCATATATTCCGTCGCCGTTCACTCCATAGATATCAATATATTCCACTCCGTTGAAACCATCAAGCATATCAATACTCACAAGACCTTTTTCAAGAGCCTCTGTGAATGGCATGATTTCTCCGTTAACGAGAGTAAATATGGACAAGATATTATCAGATATATAGGAAGTCTTAATCAAATATCTTCCCGCAAGATTCTCTACACTATCGGAAATAGTAGCGGTGTATCCGCTTGCATCGTAAACTCCGTCATTATACTCGCAATACGCTGTAAATACAGTAACGTCATCATAGTTTTCGAACTGCACTACACTAACGGAGGCTACTAATCCGGGAGATAATTTTTCTTTATATTCCAGAAATAAAGCCTCCAACTGAAAATGTTCATCAGTTAATTCGGCAGATCCCGGAAAAGCTCCTGCGAGTGCCACACAAAGTATCGTCAGAACAATAGCTATTATCTTTTTCATAAATCTCATCCTTTCTTTATTAAGAATTATCTCTGTCTTAAATACAAATTAGAAAGGTGATTTGTCACACAAACTTTTCGAAAAAGCTTAAACCTCCAGCCCTGCGATGTGCTTCTGAATGGCGGTGGCATCCTTGACGTCACGTTTTCCGTCGCGGTTGAAGTCGGACACATAAAGAGGAACATTGGTTTCCTCACTGTATCTGAACGCCTCTATGTCATCATTCTCAGGAAATGTCTCAAGATCCACAAGGCATTTCTGAATAAAGGTTGCGTCCTTTACGGTAATCTTTCTGTCTTTATCCATATCACCTATCAGCTCGCCCACACCGCCTTCGGTGAAAGCATACATAATAAGCTCGGGGTTTTCCTTGTAGGCAGCCTCAATAGACACAAGTCTGTCCTCCTTGGGGAAGTATATGGCTTTGCTAAACTTATAAGGAGCTCGCCAACAGTTGTCATGAATTACATAATCCCCGAAAACCTCCGCAACAAATGTCTGACCTGCAAAATTTCGATAAAGAGTAATTACCGCAAATTCAGGAGTAGCTTCATCAGATGATGAATAATGCTCATATCCTTCGTGATAGTAAACCTCGTCGTATTCATCGCTTCCAAGCCCAAGGTGCTTCTCGAAAACTGCATCCTCGTACTTGTTATCAGGGTCGCTTATGTGTTTGGGATAAAAGCCCAGCCAAAACAGATAATAGGGGCGAAGGATGCTGAAATCTGCGCAAATACCTTCGTCAACCGCTTCCTCGAGGGTGTAGATTCTCTCCTCGTCGGCAACGTACATTCCAAGGTCATAGGGATAGTATGTAGCATCTGACTCGAGAGTCCAGTCCCCGATTCTCCTTACAATGCCTTCATCAACAGGCTCGATCCATTCAGGGTACGCAATAAAATATGTGAGACCATTTATCTTCTCCACGCAGTCAAACCGCACCGAATCCGCTGCACCGGGTCTGAGATTTTCGGGAAGAACATCGGCGCAGTACTGAAGGAATCTGTCCTCAAGGGACCTATCCTCCGCAGATACGGTCACAAGGGCGGAAAGCGCCAATACGAAAACCAACGTAAAAGCTAAAATCTTCTTCATAAATATCATCCTTTCCTGTGACGTTCAGATTATTCTGAGCCTGTGGATATTAAACTTCAAGCCCTGCGATGTACTTCTGAATGGCGGTTGCATCCTTGACGTCACGTTTTCCGTCTCGGTTGAAATCGGACATATATTCTAAACTTGACCATCCTTCTTGATGCGCGAATATATAATCATCCTCAAGTTCGGCAAGACCTGCAAGAAATTTCTGTATAAGGGTAGCATCCTTTACGGAAAGTTTTCTGTCTTTGTCCGTATCTCCGAGAAGCTCGCCGATACCAACCTGCGTGAAGACTTTCTCAATGCCTTCTACTCCTTCGTTGTAGGCATCGTCTAAACAATACAGCTTATCTTCTTTGGGAACATAAATGCCGTAACCCATATCAAGCGCAAGTTCGCCATAATCTCCTCTGATAATGTAACCTCCGTAAATACTTACTCTGCCGCCACCCAGTACTATATTTCCGGTAATTCTTACAAGCACATAATCAGGGACAGTTTCATCAGTTGACGAAACATCTTCGTTGTAGCACTCGTAGATTTCTTTGTAATTCGCTACGTATTCTCTTGAGTAAAAGTCGCTGATGGCATAAGATCCGGAAAAAACATGCTTCAGTACATCCTCGGCATATTTGCTATTCTCATCAATAATCATTTCTCCTGCAAATTCGCGATTTCGCACATTATCAGCCATTTCACCTGCGAAAGCAGAAATACACGAGGTTGACAGAAGTACCAGCATCAAAGTAAAAGCTAAAATCTTCTTCATAAATATCACTCTTTCCTGTGAAGTTCAGATTATTATGAGCCGTAGAATATTAAACCTCCAGCCCTGCGATGTGCTTCTGAATGGCGGTTGCATCCTTGACATTTACTGCATCGTCGCGGTTGAAGTCAGCCACATTATACATAATACCATCAGTATTATTTACCTCGTGCTCACCAATATAATGGGCGTTCTTATACTTCTCTAATCCGACAAGACACTTCTGGATGTACGTCGCATCCTTTACCGATAATTTATCATCAAAATCCATATCTCCGAACAAATCTGCACGAGTATGCTCAAGGCAGGATTCAATGCCGGGGATTTTTTCTTCGTAGGCTTCTTTGAGAGAAATCACTCTGCCTTCCTTAGGGAGATAAATGCAGTAGACAGTGTCATAAGGAGAATTGGCGTCGTGGTAATAGTAATGTCTTCCCACGACAATTGAATAGTCCCAAGGAGACTCCACAAGAGGGTGGCAAGCAAATATGAGAACACAGTCGGGAGTACTCTCGGCTGTTTCGGGTTCTTCTTCATAATACTCATACAAAGCCTGATAATAATAAGGACCCAGTTCACCGCCTTCTCCCCAACCTGCTATCTCGAGCCACTCTTCTCCGTATTTTTTATCTTTTGCGTTGTTTGTCAGGGGCGGATTACTTGCGTATATATTTGTTTGCTCCTCAAGCACCACACCATACGCAAACGCACCGGCAACAGAGGTCGTCAACAACGTTAATGTTACAAGTACCATTGATATAATCTTAATTGCAGTTTTCATAAACGTCATCCTTTCTTTATTAAGAATTATCTCCGTCTTAAATACAAATTAGAAAGGTGATTTGTCACACAAAGTTTTCTACGAGCTTAAACCTCAAGCCCTGCGATGTGCTTCTGAATGGCGGTTGCATCCTTGACATTTACTGCGTCATCGCGGTTGAAGTCGAAAACAACATTCCTCAAATCGTTTCTGTCAAGATAGAGCTGTAAATTATAGTTTAAAGTTTCGAACTCAATCTCGACAGAATACTTCTGAATACAAGTGGCATCCTTAACGGTGATTTTTTTGTCTCCATCAGCATCGCCTATAATACCACAAGGAAAAAAATCTTCTTCAAATATCGCTTCTATTCCATTTATTCCGGCGTTGTATGCTTCTTCAACGGTGTAAACTCTATCCTCTTTCGGCAGATATATTCCATAATAATATGGAGCTGTGCTTTGAAGATCACCGGGATAAACTCCGTAGTTTCCAAGCACATAAGAAGGAGGTAAAGGATCGCGCCCCCATTCATCAACTTCTACTATGGCTCGGAATAAGACATATTCAGGTTTTGACTCGTCAGTATTTGCATTATTATCGTAATAATAGAAGATTTCCTCATAATTGTGTCCGGCTGCCAAACTTTCATCTTTTCCTTTGTATTGCTCATAAAGATGTGTTATAATTTCCGATTTATAAAGTTGCTCAACAATCGTTATTCCTTCGAAATTGATAATATCCTTATTTGTAGCAAGAACATTACCAAACCATTCGCGGAGGCCAAAAGGCACCATAGTTATCTCCCAACCATCCTTATTGATGGCATTTGGATTTTTGTCATTATAGTAATATGCATACAAATCGAAACGTCTGTAATGCGTATAGCAGTACAGACGATAGTCTCCTGCTGTTGCACTATAAGGTTGGTTCGATTTCTTATCTTCGCTGTATCTGCCTGTAAACAAATACACTCCGTCTATTTCAACTATTTCGTCTATGGTTACGCTATCGCCTTGTGGAATTCCCTCGTACTGAGTCTGTCTGCAGTAAGCAAGAAACAGTTTTTCAAGCTGATCTCTGTCAAGCTCAGGCTCAGCGGTTTCCGCTCCTGCAGGAACTGCACACAGTAGCGCTAACAGCACAAGTGTTAACATTGTCGCAATTATTTTCTTCATAAATCTCATCCTTTCTTTATTAAGAATTATCTCTATCTTAAATACAAATTAGAAAGGTGATTTGTCACACATAGTTTTCTACGAGCTTAAACCTCAAGCCCTGCGATGTGCTTCTGAATAGCGGTTGCGTCCTTGATGTCAACACCTGTAAATTCACTACTGCAATCAAAATCAGTAACCATACCCATTAAGGTGCTGTTAATCTCAGTTGAGGTAACGGCACTCTCAAGCCCTGCAAGATGCTTCTGAATTTCGGTGGCATCTTTTACATTCAGGACATAGTTTCCGTCCACATCTCCGCGAAGAGCACAATTCTTGATATTCCTGAAGGCTTCGTCGATATCCTTTATACCTGAGTCAAGGGCTTCTTCCACCCTGTAAATTTTGTCTTCCTTGGGGACATAAACAAAGTACGGTAAAGCTTCGGGAACAAAGTAACTTCCCTCGTAAAATACCCACTTGCCCACGTTGGCTCTCTGCTCACGGGGAAGAACTACTGAAGCGTGGGCTTTGACTACCGCAAAGTCGGGCTCGGCTTCATCAGCAGAGCCGGAATCTCCGTAATGGAAGTAAAGCTCCTCATAAAAATAATAATCGTCGTAACTGTCAGCATAATGCAAATGTAGCCTCTCAACAAAGACGGCTTCGAATTTTCCGTCGCCGTTTACAGTGTTACTGGTACGCTGATACTGGACTCCCTCGAATTCGTCAAGCATTTCAATTGTCACGAGATCCTGAGAAAAAGCCTCGCTGAAGGTTGACACTTCTCCGTCAGCCAACACAAATAAAGGGCATCCCTTTTTAATCCGGGAGTTGTATGTATAAATGAGGTAATTGTCAAGGAAAAAGCGGGAATTAAAGATAGTATCATCCGCTTGAGATGAATCGATTGAATCATTCTCGAACTGACAATATGCGGTAAATACTGTAACGCCCTCAAATTCTTTTACTTCAATCACTTCAACCTCTTTGCATACAGCGGTCACAGCTTCGCCGAGGTATTCCTTGAGAAGCGTCTCAAGGTTTTCGTGGAGTGCGGTTTCCGCTCCTGCAGGAACTGCACACAGTAGCGCTAACAGCACAAGTGTTAACATTGTCGCAATTATTTTCTTCATAAATCTCATCCTTTCTTTATTAAGAATTATCTCTATCTTAAATACAAATGAGAAAGGTGATTTGTCACACAAAATTTTCTAAGAGCTTAAATCTCACTATTGCTAAAATAAAACTAACAATGGATAAAAACACTTTCTTCTTTAACATTTGGAGTTCTTCCTTCTCATTATATTATATTTCCAAGTTGATTTAAGCGATCAATTGCTTTTTCTCTTTGCCGAATGTCAATTTAGTTGTACATTATTTCTACCCATTGGAATCACTCCCCAATAATATTTGTATTACACAAATTATTGTTTATCCTTTTGGCAAACTGCGTTTTTGTTTGTTTTTAACATATTTTTCCTCGTTTTTATTCTATCACTATGCATTTTGTTTGTCAATTTGGAGCGGGAAGGTAAGATCAGCGAATACTCAAAGCTTGTGGGTAAAAAAAGAACACGTGTTTACTATCATCTTGAACCCAAGGGGAAAGAGTACCTGAACGAGCTTTTAGAAAGCTATCAAAACACAACAGCGGGAATCAACAATATTTTTGCCGTTCTCAAAAAAGGAGTCAAGACCGATGAGCAAGATTTGTAAGGAATACATTGCCGAAATCAAGACCCTGTTCCCCATAAAACGGAAGCAGGAAAAAGAGTACATAAAAAAACTCGCTATGGATGTTGAGAGCTACTGCATAGACGCTGACATCAAAGATAAAACAGAGCTCTATGAAAATTACGGCAAGCCCTATGAGGTTGTGAGCAACTATATCTCCACAATCGATACCGATGACGTAATTAAAAGATTAAAAATGGGCAAATTCATTCGTGCCGCAGTTATTGTTTCTCTGGCGATTTTAACTGTCGCTGTTGCAGTATTCGGCATATATATGCATCATATATACCGTGTGCTTGAGGAGAATAAAATTGTTATTGTTGAAGAAGTAATCATTGAAGAAGACCCTGTCATGGGCGATAACGTAATGTAAAGGCGACTACATTGAAACTATTATTTCTGAAGATTCACTCACAAAAAGCACTAAACTCCCGGAAGGCACATATCTTCTCTATGCAAAAATCGATTAAGTGAATAAAAATTGCCCCGACTTCCTTGCGGAGTCGGGGCTTTTTCATACGTAATCTTTTGTCGCAAAACACTTTTATTGCTATCTGTTTATTTCAGGATTCTCTGTTCGGCATAAAATATAGTCGATACTAACCCCATAAAAATCTGCCAAAATAATCAGCGTTTCAGTAGGCGGAGTTCTGTCTCCTGTTTCATACTTCGACAGCAACGCCTGCTCGATGCCCGTCAGCATCTGCAACTGAAGCTGTGTAAGTTTTCTCTCTTTTCTAAGTTTTTTTAAATTGTTGTACATACAATCACCTAATGACATTCTGTCATATATTTAGTTGACAGATATGACAACCTGTCATATAATAATAATATGACAAATTGTCATATACATTATTCGAGGTGGTTTTATGCATTTCCCAACTCTTTCAGTAATTGTCCCTGTCTATAATAAAGAAAAGTATCTCTCTGAATCTCTGGATTCGCTCATCAACCAGACTTTTATCGATTCTGAAATAATTGTCATTAACGACGGCTCCACAGACAAAAGCCTTGATATCATAAAAGAGTATCAGGCAAAATACGACAGAATCAAGGTCATCAATCAAGAAAACCAAGGAGCAAGCGTCGCCCGAAACAAGGGAATAGAAGCTGCCACCGGCAAATATGTGATTATGTTTGACGGCGACGATCTCGCCGAAAAAGATGCGCACAGAAAAATGGTCGCAACCGCAGAAGAGCTTGGGGTAGACGTGGTATGCTGTAATTACGCGGTAACTTCAGGCTCAAACTACTCTCCCGTCGAATATGACTACCCCTGCGATGTTTATCTCAACAGAGAGTATATCGAGAATGTGGTCATTCCTCACTCTCTGTGCCAGCCGAAATCCAAAAAGTTTGTCAATGCACACTGCACACTTCTGATTAAAAGAACTCTTCTTACTGAAAACAACGTGCGGTACAACGAGCTTCACAGAAAAGAAGAGGACAAGCCCTTCCTTATGCATGTGATAAGGTATGCTCAGAGTATGGCTTTCGTAAAAGAAAAACTTCTGATTTACAGAAAGCTGGGAGACACCCTCATAAATCAGTATTCACCCAGATTTGAAAATATTATGCGAAACTTTGATTTGTACAAGGAACTGTATGCGGATATTTTCGATTTCAACAGCACTGAGTGGCTTGACTTTTTTGTCAGCGTCTTTGAGGAATGCATCGGCTTTGTTATCATTCACAAAAGAAACGTCAAGAGCGTCAAGAAAGAGATAATGAAAATCATCACTCACAAGGAAAGTCTCGAGACCCTTCCTAAAATCGGTGATAAGCACGAAACCCTCAGGCGTTTGTATCAGAAAAATGATATGAAAGGCGTCTACAAATATTATATGAAAAAGCTTTTTAAACTCAGAGTAAAAATCACGATCCGCGATATTATCAGAAGATAAAAGGAACTCCCTGACACGTAGATTTGTCAGGGAGTTTTTTGTCAGATTCAGTTGCTGAAAATTAAATCTCTATCTCCACCTCAACGGGGCAGTGGTCGGAGCCGAAAATATCGGCGTGGATCTTCGCTCCCATAAGGTTTTCTCTCAGGCTTTCAGAGGTGACGAAATAGTCAATACGCCAGCCTGCGTTCTTCTCTCTTGCTTTGAAGCGGTAGCTCCACCAGGAGTACGCTCCCTCAAGCTCGGGATAAAAGTGTCTGAAGGTATCCACATAGCCTGCTTCCAGAAGGCGGGTGAAGGCGCCTCTCTCCTCGTCGGTAAAGCCTGCGTTCTTTCTGTTGGTCTTGGGATTCTTGAGGTCGATTTCCTTGTGAGCAACGTTGAGGTCAC
>JAZSME010000074.1:0-7815 GCA_045535715.1 Ruminococcus sp.
AACACAACGCACAGCACAAGGCAGAGAATATCAGGAACTCCTCCGATCATAAAATGGCTGATGCCACCTGTAAGAGCCGTAAACGCCATAATAAACACGCTTGTGCCGACTGCCAAATGCATAGGGTATCCGAGGAAAGTAGTCAGAACAAGAAGCAACATCATTCCGCCGCCCGCGCCTGCAAAGCCGCAGATAAAGCCAACGAAAATGCCGCCGACGATCGCCTTGATCAGTCTGCTCTTGGGAGAACCTGCTTCCAACTGTTCTCTCGTCTTGTTTACAGGTTTTATGATAAAACGCAAGCCGATAATGATCAGCGCGATCTGCATCGTACTGCTCATGGCTTGCTCGGGGAGAAAGCTTGCCACAAAGCTACCAATCATCGTTACGATCAGAACGCTCACGAGCAGCGGCAAGCTGTTTTTAACGTCTAAGTTTCCGCTTTTCTTATAGGTATATGCGCTGATAAGGCTTGCCAAAACATCGCTGATCAGTCCTATTCCCACCGCATCGTAGGCAGGAATACCCAAAAAGGTTATCAGCATAGGGCCGATAACGGCGGCGGCACTCATCCCCGCAAATCCCGTTCCAATGCCTGCCCCCGCTCCTGCGAGAAAACAGACAAGTATTTTTATTAAAATATCTCCCATATTATATCTCCGTTAACTCCTTATTTATCGGTCAGATTATTATATCATTTTTCGCACCTTTTCGCAATTCCATTTTCTTTGCCTGCTGCAGGTGGAATTTTTCACATAAACTCAACCCCTGTCATCCCAACCATAAAAAGGGCACCTTTTGAGGTGCCCTTCTTTTTTCAATGGTTTTCTGTACAAATGACAGGACTTAACTGTCTATTGCATTACACAATGAGATGTGATACAATCGATTTATGGAGGAGGTGTTCTTATGATAGAACTTAAAGAGGGCTGTTCGGTTCCTTTTCCTGAACTGCTTTTTGAGGAGTTTGAACTTTGCGAAGGATATATTGCTGCCAACATAAATGCATCGAAAGTTGTTGACGCTATGAGCAGGTTCATTGAACTGCATAGGGATGAGCATATGTTCTTTATTCTCGAGATCCCTTCAAAGGCGGAGGACGAGTCGCTTTACGGACAGGTGGTTACAGGCAGTTTCTCTGATGATGTGTATTACATTGACGGCCTCACCGAGGAAAAGGCTCTCTCGCTGCTTTCGTCCTTGGGTCCCTTTCTCGTAAGAGACGGTATGAACACCTTTGGCTTCGGAGGACACAAAAGCCACGAGGAAATTCTTTTCGGAAGATACAATGCCATGACTATTTATACCAAGGAGCCTCCGAAATACAGAGAGTTCTTTGAGGAGCTCTCACTCGAGGAGACAGGGGATCTGGTAACTGCGTGGCAGACCTTCGATGAGGACAACTTCGGCGAATGCAGAATGCTCAGCACCTCAGACGGAAAAACTATCTATGATATTCCCGACGCCTTCAAGGCTTTCGGAATGTATTTCTATGAGCGAAGAGGCGGAAATCCCGCGTCTTTCGGAGCTCTTTTGGGAAAGATCCTGCTGGTTTCTCTCACCTACTACGACGAGAACAATGAGGTTACAAAGAGGTGTCAGCTCTGGGGCGAGGTCACAGAGGCTGACGAAAATCAAATCGTGATACTTAGAGATAACGGAGAGGAGATTTCTTTGCCACCTGACCTTTCATCAATAGAAAAGGCAACCAAGGGCGAATATGTGCTTGATTCCACAGGGGAAGTAGTGAAGGATCCGGACTTCACGGCAAGGTGGAGTATCCGGCACCCCGGCAACTGAAAATAAAATAAAAAAGACCGCTTGAGAAATCAGGCGGTCTTTGTGTTTGTTGTGACTTAAGAGTGATTATCCGATTTTTAAAGGGCTTACTCAAGCTCAAAATCACCTGTATAAAGCCGATAGTAGAGCCCTTTCTGAGCTATCAGCTCATCGTGAGAGCCACGCTCAATGATTCTGCCCTTGTCAAGAACCATGATAACGTCAGAGTTCTGAACGGTAGAGAGGCGGTGTGCGATTACAAAAACCGTCCTGCCCTTCATAAGTGCATCCATACCCCTCTGCACCAGAGCCTCGGTACGGGTGTCGATGGAGGAGGTGGCTTCATCGAGAATCATAACAGGGGGATCTGCAATAGCTGCGCGGGCATTGGAGATAAGCTGGCGCTGACCCTGAGAGAGGTTTGCGCCGTTGTTTTCAAGCTCGGTGTCATATCCCTTGGGAAGTCTCATAATAAAGCCGTGTGCGTTTGCAAGCTTTGCGGCGGCGATAACTTCATCGTCGGTGGCTGAGAGTTTACCGTAACGGATATTCTCTCTGACGCTTCCTGTGAAAAGATTGGTGTCCTGAAGAACGATTCCCAGAGACCTTCTCAGGTCAGGTTTCTTGATTTTATTGATGTTGATTCCGTCGTAGCGGATCTTGCCATCCTCAATATCATAGAAACGATTGATGAGGTTTGTGATAGTGGTTTTTCCTGCACCTGTGGCACCTACAAAGGCAACCTTCTGGCCGGGCTCTGCGTAGAGCCTGATATCGGACAGCACCTGCTTTTCGGGAACGTAGGAGAAGTCAACATCAAAGAACCTGACTTCGCCCTTGAGCTCGGTGTAGGTTGTGCTTCCGTCCTCGTGAGGATGCTTCCACGCCCAGATGCCTGTGTGCTCATCCGTTTCTGTGAGAGTGCCGTTTTCGTACTTTGCGTTAACAAGGGTAACATACCCTTCGTCTGTCTCGCTTTCCTCGTCAAGGAGAGCAAATATTCTTTCGGCACCTGCAAGAGCCATAATGATGGAGCTTGCCTGCTGTGCCACCTGATTTATGGGCATTGTGAAGCTCTTGGAGAAAAGGAGAAAGCTGACAATGGCGCCCAGAGAGATTGCGCTGAAGCCCGAGATGGCGATGATGCCGCCCACTACTGCAATGAGTACATACTGGAGGTGCCCCAGATTTCCTGTAATGGGACCGAGGATGTTTACGAATTTGTTAGCCTTGTAGGCTGTGTCGCAGAGCTCATCGTTGAGCTTATCAAAGTTTTCCTTGGCCTTTTCTTCGTGGTTAAAGACCTTCACAACCTTCTGGCCGCTGATCATTTCCTGAATGTAGCCGCCGATCTTACCGATGGACTGCTGCTGTACCATAAAGTATTTACCGCTTTTGCCTGCGACGGAGCCTGTCACCATAAGGGTGAGTCCCACAAAGAGCAGAACAAAAAGGGTCAGCCAGATGTTTGTGCTTATCATAAAGTAGAGATACACCACGATGGTGATAACGGAGTTCATAAGCTGAGGAATGCTCTGAGAGATCATCTGTCTGAGGGTATCCGTATCGTTGGTGTAGTAGCTCATAATATCGCCGTGGGTGTTTTGATCAAAATATCTCAGAGGAAGGGTCTGCATGTGAGAGAACATATCGTCACGCACATTTTTCATAATGCCCTGAGTAATGGACACCATAAGGAGATTCTGAACATAGACGGTGAGAGCACCTGCAAGGAAAAGCGCTGCCATTCTTAAAATAGCAAAAAGCAGGGGAGAGAAGTTGGGAGTGCCTGCTCCCAGCATAACAGAGATGTATTCATCAAATACTGTGCCTACAAAGCGCTGGCTTGCAGCGCTCATAACGGCGGCAAAGATAATGCAGAGGAACACAAGGAGGAAGCGGAATTTGTAGCCCTTCCAGATATATCCCAGAAGCCTTTTGAGGGTCTTTGACTGGTTTTTGTCAATGGAGATTTTCTTGCCCATGTTGGCGGGATTATTTCTCATTGGACCTGCCATTATTTGAGCCCTCCCTTCGACTGGGAGGTATAGACCTCTTTGTAGATGGAACTTCTCTCAAGAAGCTCCTCGTGAGTGCCGATATCGGAGATTCTTCCGTCATCCATAACGATTATCTTGTCGGCATTCTCCACAGAGGAGATACGCTGAGCGATGATGATCTTTGTAGTTTCGGGAATGAACTCGTACATAGCTTTCTGGATTTTCGCGTCGGTGCCTGTGTCAACGGCGCTGGTAGAGTCATCAAGGATGAGAATTTTAGGAGCCTTCAGTAGCGCTCTTGCAATGCAGAGACGCTGCTTCTGACCGCCTGAAACGTTGGTGCCGCCCTCCTCGATGTAGGTGTCATAGCCCTCGGGGAAGGTGCTGATGAATTCATCGGCGCAGGCAAGCTTGCACGCCTCAATGAGTTCCTCGTCGGTGGCGTTTTCGTTGCCCCAGCGAAGGTTTTCTTTTATTGTGCCTGAGAAAAGGACGTTTTTCTGAAGCACCATTGCAACGGCATCACGCAGAGTTTTAATATCGTATTCTCTCACATCTCTGCCGCCTACAAGAACCTGACCTTCGGTGGTGTCGTAAAGTCTCGGAATAAGGGACACAAGGGTGGTTTTTCCGCTGCCTGTGGAGCCGATAATGCCCACTGTTTCACCTGATTTTATGGTGAAATCGGCATCAAAGAGACAGAGCTTATCTTTATCTTTCGAGTAGCTGAAATTAACATTTCTGAAGATGATTTCGCCGTTTTCAACTTCTTTGACGGGGTTTTCGGGGTTTGTGATATCCGACTCTTCCTCGAGCACCTCGCAGATTCTCTTGGCGGAAGCTCTTGACATAATAATCATAATGAAAATCATGGAGAGCATCATAAAGTTCATGAGTATCTGAGTGGCATAGGTGAACATACTTGTAAGCTCACCTGAGCTGAGTTCTGAGCCACCGCTGGAGACGATAAGCTTAGCACCTACCCATGAAATCAGCAGGATACAGCCGTAGACCGCAGTCTGCATCAGAGGAGCATTGAAAGCAATAAGTCTTTCTGCTTTGGTGGAAATATCGTAGATGTCGTCGGAAACGTCCTTAAACTTTTTCTCTTCGTGATCCTCGCGGACGAAGGATTTCACAACCCTGATGCCGCGGAGATTCTCCTGCACGACTCTGTTGAGCTTATCGTAGATTCTGAACATACGCTCAAAGAGGGGAAAGGCAAATTTCATAATTAGCAGAAGTCCCAGAACAAGGAGAGGCACAACACAGAGAAAGATGGTTCCAAGCTTCGGGTGGATCATAAACGCCATAACGAAGGAGAAAATTATCATGAGAGGGCTTCGGATAGCGATTCTGATGAGCATCTGGTAGGAATTCTGAACGTTGGTTACGTCGGTTGTAAGCCTTGTGATAAGGCTTGCTGAAGAGAATTTGTCGATGTTCATGAAAGAGTAGTTCTGAATGGAATAGAACATATCCTTACGAAGGTTGTGGGCAAATCCCGTTGAAGCTTTTGCGGCAAATATTCCCGCAAGAGTTCCGAAGAGCATGGAAACTACACAGAGAAGCACAAGCAGAAGTCCTGTATTCACAAGACTTTCGGTGTTTCTTTGCTCAATGCCGTCGGTGATGAGTTTTGACATAACGTAGGGAATAATAACTTCCATCAATACCTCTCCCGAAATAAAGAGGGGAGAGAGAAGAGAAGCGAGCTTGTATTCCCGAATGCTTTTTGCAAGTCTTCTGAGCAAAAGGCAAACCTCCTTTTTTTGAGTATTTATAGTAAATATATGCTTCTAAAATAACATACTAAGTTATTTTATACCCACAAAATTTTAATGTCAAGGCGAAAGGGGCTAGGAGAAAAAAGTTTACACTAAGTTAAAATTTCCGAAGATATGTGCCTGAGGGGTGAGAAGGCTGTTTTCACAGGGACATTCCTCAAAAGAAAAAGCCGACGGTATTCGTCGGCTTGGTTTTTATATGCAGTTGTTTACCCCCAAAATCACTTTACCTGAGTGATATCGTAGGGTGTTGTCTGATACACAAAGTAGTTGAGCCAGTTTGAGTACAGGAGATTTGCGTGACTTCTCCATGAGACTATGGGCTCCTTTGTGTCATCGTCATCGGGAAAATAATTCTTGGGGATGCTGATGGGCTTTCCTGCTTCCTTGTCTCTGAGATATTCCTTCTTAAGGGTGTCTGCGTCATACTCAGAGTGACCTGTGATGAATATCTGTTTGCCTTTGTCGGTGGCAATTGCGTAGATGCCTGTCTCCTCAGAGGAAGCAAGGATCTTAAGCTCGGGAACCTTTTCCACATCCTCACGCTTTATGGTGGTGTGTCTTGACTGGGGTACCATAAATACATCGTCAAAGCCACGCATCAGGATGCTTCTCTTGTAATCCTTAGTGTGGGGAAAAACTCCGAAAAGCTTATGGTCGAGAGAGTACTTCTTGATGCCGTAGTGGTAGTAAAGACCTGCCTGAGCGCCCCAGCAGATGTGAAATGTAGAGGTGACATTTGTCTTTGTCCACTCCATAATCTCACAGAGCTCCTCCCAGTACTCAACGTCTTCAAACTCCATAAGCTCTACGGGAGCACCCGTGATGATCATACCGTCGAATTTGCGGTGCTTTATCTCATCAAAGGTTTTGTAGAAGTTGAAGAGATGATCCTCAGAGACATGGGTGGACTTGTGAGTTGCTGTGTGCAGAAACTCCACTTCTATCTGCAGAGGAGTGTTGCCGAGAAGGCGTGCCAGCTGTGTCTCTGTGGCGATTTTTGTGGGCATAAGATTGAGAACTGCTATCTTCAGAGGCCTTATGTCCTGAGTCATAGCCCTTGTTTCAGTAATGACAAAGATGTTCTCGTCCTCAAGGGTCTTTGTAGCGGGGAGCATATTGGGAATTCTGATAGGCATATTGATTCACCCTTTCGAATTGGGGTTGTTTTCTGACTTTATATTCTGAAAAACGGGAGATTATACCATCTCGAGAGCGTTGTCGATATCTGCGATAAGGTCTTCTGCTGCCTCAAGTCCGCAGGAATAGCGGATAAGGTCGGGAGTGATACCTGCAGCAACAAGCTCCTCGTCGTTCATCTGGCGGTGAGTAGCATTAGCAGGATGCAGACAGCAGGTTCTTGCATCTGCAACGTGAGTCTCAATAGCGGCAATCTTAAGGTTCTTCATAAAGGTCTCGGCTGCAGTTCTTCCGCCCTTTACGCCGAAGGAAACTACGCCGCAGCCACCGTACTTGAGGTACTTCTGACCAAGCTCGTAGTTTACATCATCCTCAAGACCTGAGTAGCGGACCCAGGAAATTTTGGGGTGAGTCTTCAGATGCTTTGCAACTGCGAGACCGTTTTCACAGTGACGCTGCATTCTCAGATGCAGGCTCTCAAGGCCCATATTGAGATAGAAGGCGTGCTGAGGAGACTGAATGCAACCGAAATCACGCATGAGCTGTGCGGTAGCCTTGGTGATATATGCACCTGCAAGACCGAATCTCTCAGTGTAGGTAACGCCGTGATAGCTCTCGTCGGGAGTACAGAGACCGGGGAACTTATCGGGATATTTTGTCCAATCGAACTTACCTGAGTCAACGATACATCCGCCTACGGAAACGCCGTGACCGTCAATGTACTTGGTGGTGGAGTGGATAACGATATCTGCGCCCCACTCAATGGGTCTGCAGGTAACGGGAGTAGCGAAGGTATTATCGATAATAAGGGGAACACCGTTTTTGTGAGCAATGTTTGCAAAACGCTCAATGTCGAGAACGACCAGAGCAGGGTTTGCGATGGTCTCACCGAAGAGTGCCTTAGTGTTGGGCTTGAAAGCTGCCTCTATTTCCTCGTCTGTGGCGTCGGGAGCAACAAAGGTAAAGTCAATGCCCATGCGCTTCATGGTAACTGCAAAGAGGTTGTAGGTGCCGCCGTAAATAGCAGAGGATGCCACAACGTGGTCGCCTGCACCGGCAATATTGAAGATGCTCATAAGACTTGCTGCCTGACCGGAGGAGGTAAGCAT
>JAZSME010000018.1:0-1899 GCA_045535715.1 Ruminococcus sp.
GCCCTCTGCTGTTATGAAGGGACAGTCTTTGTAGTAGGGCTGAAGATGCATGGGTTTCCAAAGAGGTCTTGCCTCGATGTTCTTCTGCTCGAGTAGATTAAGAATTTTCAGGGGAAGGTCGCTAAGAGTGCCGATCTGATAGGAATCTTTAATGTGATCCTTGTGGATGAGCATACAGGAAAGCCAGAAGTTGGGGTTCATCTCGTTCTCAATGTAGGGGTTCATTGAAACGGGAAGATCCTTTAGAGCCTCCTTGTAGCGGTTGTAGATTACTTTTTTCTGAGCAATATGCTCTGAAACATAGGGAATCTGTGCTCTGATGACGCCTGCAATAATATTGCTCATACGATAGTTGTAGCCCAGCTCGCTGTGCTGATACCAGGGTGCATCATCACGGCTCTGAGTGGACCATTTGCGTACTTTCTCAGCAGCATCGGCGTCGTTTGTCAGAAGCACACCGCCGGAGGAGCCGGTCACGATCTTGTTTCCGTTGAAGGAAAGTACGTTGTACGTACCGAAGGAGCCGGTCTGCTTGCCCTTATAGGTAGCACCCATGGATTCAGCGGAATCCTCGATGAGGATTGCACCGTGCTTTTTGCAAATTGCAAGTATTTCGTCGTATTTTATGGGAGTGCCGTAAAGGTTGGCTGCAATCACCACACGTGCATCAGGGAAAGCCTCGAAAGCCTTCTCAAGAGCAACGGGATCCATATTCCAGGTTTCTCTTTCACAGTCAACCAGTACAGGTAAACCTCCGTCGTAGACAACGGGATTGACGGTAGCGGCAAAGGTAGTGTCGCTGACCAATACTCTCTCGCCTTTTTTTATGCCTGCAAGCTTTACCGCCATATGTAATGCAGATGTGCCTGTGGTAAGAGCAACCGCATGCTTCATTCCCACAAACTCCCGACAGAGTTTCTCTGTTTCGTTGATGTTTTCACCGATAGTTGACATCCAGTTGCTTTCGTAGGCTTCTTTGACATACTTCATCTCGTCACCATGCATGGTGGGAGAGGAGAGGTATATCCTGTCCTTGAAAGGCTTAATATTCTGGGCCTCCATAATTTTCCCCCTAAATCCGAGCTGATCCCTCGGGTGAATTTATAAAAATAATGATTTGTTGTGAGTTTAGCGGCTCGACAAATAAAATAACTATCTTTTTCAGTATTTATCGGGCTTTTCGGGATTTGCTTGTGTTGCTGCCAAGCTCGTTTTTTTCGGAGAATTCCGAAAAAAGGCGACAACAACCCATAATCTCAATGCTATTATATCACTACAAGATTTTCATTGCAAGGAATATTTGTATAATAATACTATTTATTGTGAAAATTATTGCGTAAATCGGCAAAAAAGAAAAGGCATCCGAATAAAGATGCCTTTTGTGCTTTAAAATGTGTTTTTGAGGAAAAGTATGTCCTCCTGCGTACTTTGATGAAAGCGTATAAGCTTGCTGCCCTCGAAATCCTTTGCGTTCACGGCGCAAATCCGTGAATTTCCGTAGGTTTTCAGGTAGTAGGTGGCGGTGTTAAGGTCCATGCAGGCGGTGTAGCGGGTGAGTACCTCCTTGCCGTTTTCGAGAATAACGGCGCCCTTTGGTACGGAGAGAGTCTCAAGGAGCCTGAAAAGGTCTGTGGGGAGGGCTTTGTCGCAGGGAAAATTTTTAACAAGATATGCCCCTTTTACAAAGCGTGAGGAAGAGGAGAAATCTCCCGGAAGCCCAAAGGCTGAGAGACCTCGGCTGTAACGACTGCCCTTTTCAAAGGGAGACAGATTTGAGAAGTTTTCAAGGTAGGTCATGTGGTAGTGAAAGGGTGGCTCATTGGTCATAACTCCTATGGGGTTACTGTACAGATTGAGCCCCCTGTCCGTGGATTCTATAACAACAGCCCCCTCTTTGTC
>JAZSME010000088.1:0-6107 GCA_045535715.1 Ruminococcus sp.
TTAATGCAGGTCTCTTGTTGGAGCTGGTGGACGGACTTGAACCCCCGACCTGCTGATTACAAATCAGCTGCTCTACCAACTGAGCTACACCAGCACGAAAGTGCCTAATTAATATAACACGATGGATTTGAATTGTCAACAGTTTTTTTAAAATTTTTTTGAAAAAATATTATTATTTTTTTCTTTCCCTCAATTTCGCTATTGTTTTTCATCCCTGTTTATAGTATTATTAACCTTGCACCGCCGAGTTTTCGGCGTTTTTATTTGAATACTCGAGAAAGAGGGTGAGTTTTGTGGCCATAATCAGTGTGCGTGATCTTGAGGTTACCTTTGTTGAAAGGAATCTTTTCAGCGGTGTCAGCTTTGACATTGAGAAAAGAGACAAGGTGGGCTTCATCGGCAGAAACGGCACAGGAAAAACTACTCTCTTCAAGGTTATCACAGGGGAGCTTGCTCCCACAGGCGGTGAGGTTGTTATTTCAAAGGATACCCGGGTGGGATATATGAAACAGCACGCCTGCGAGGATTCTGAGAGGACGGTTTATGAGGAGCTTCTCTCGGTCTTTGAGCCTTTGATGAAAATGGAGAGGGAAATCGAAGCACTTTCTCTCGAAATTGACAAGGGTTCAGGGAACATCGACTCTCTTATCTCCTCCCAGACAGCTCTCATCGATAAGTTTAACTCGGAGGGCGGACTTACCTTCAGAAGCAGGGTGAGAGCCACTTTGCTGGGACTGGGCTTTGGCGAGGAGGATTTCATAAGACCTGTGGGTACCTTAAGCGGCGGTCAGGCCTCAAAGCTTTCTCTTGCAAAGCTTCTTCTTTCAGGGGCGGATCTTCTGCTTCTTGACGAGCCCACAAACCATCTGGACATAAATTCGGTGCGCTGGCTGGAGAGCTTTCTCAGGGACTTTCAGGGCTCAGCCCTAATCATAAGCCACGACAGATATTTCCTCGATGCAGTCACCAACAAGACCATCGAGCTTGAACACAAAAAAATAATGACCTACGAGGGAAATTACTCCCTCTTTATGAAGAAAAAGGCCCACGAGCTGGAGGCTCAGCGCAGACTCTATGAGCGTGACTCAAAGGAGATAAAGCGAATTGAGGGCATAGTGGAGCAGCAGAAGCGCTGGGGCAGAGAGCATAATTTCATCACAGCCGCCTCAAAGCAGAAGGAGGCAGACCGAATACGGGAGCGTCTTGTAAAGCCCGAAAGCGAGGAAAGCTCCATTAAGCTTACCTTCGAGCCCAAAAGAGAAAGCGGAAACGATGTGCTGATTGCAAGGAATCTCAGCAAAAGCTTTGACAAAACACCTGTGTTTTCCTCAGTTTCTATACATCTGAGAAAAGGGGAGAGGGTCTTTGTGCTGGGCGCAAACGGCTCGGGAAAAACCACCCTTTTCAAGTGCCTGACGGGAAAATATGAGTCAGACTACGACGAGCTTACCTTCGGAGCTCGGGTGGATATGGGCTATTTTGATCAGATGCAGTCGGATTTAAACCTTGAAAACGACGCACTTTCGGAGATAAGCGACGCTTACCCGAGAATGAGCAACACCGAAATCAGGTGCGCTCTGGGTGCGTTCCTTATCAGGGGCGACGAGGTCTTCAAGCCTCTTTCAAAACTCAGCGGCGGAGAGAGAGCCAGAATATCCCTTCTGAAACTGGTGCTTTCGGGAGCCAACTTTTTCCTCCTTGACGAGCCTACAAACCATCTGGATGCTCCCTCCAGAGAGGCGCTTGAGGAAACCCTTAAGGATTATGACGGCACTATGCTGATTATCAGCCACGACAGATATTTCATCAATAAGCTTGCCACAAGAATACTCTATCTCACCGAAGAGGGAGTGAAGGAGTATCTCGGCAATTACGATTATTTCGCGGAGAAGACAGCGGAGAATTCAGCCGAAGTGCAGGATATTTTCTCTTCTTCACAGAGAGAGCGCAAGGAAAGTGCTCAGAAGCTGGACTACAAGCAGAGAAAGGAAGCTCAGGCAAAAGAGAGAAAGCGTCAGAACGACCTTAAGAAGTGCGAGGCGCAGATCGAGGAGCTGGAGGCTGAGATATCCGAAATTGAGGAGCTTATTGCCACCCCCGAGGTTTCGGGCGATTACGAAAAGCTAATGGAGCTTACAGAAAAGCTTGAGTCCCTTCAGAAGAGCCAAAGCGACGCCTATGCTCTCTGGGAAGAGCTTATGGAGGAATAAATTCCTTTCGGGAAGTTCAGTCAGTTGACATTGAGTGACAAATGGAGTATCATAACCTATGTTATGAAAGTCTTTGATAAAAATCTGATTATTCGGAGGATTTATTATGTATAAGAGAATCTTAGCAGGTGTTTTTGCAGTACTTATGGCAGTTTCCGTATTTGCCGGCTGTAACAATAAGGAAAGCGAAGCTCCCGAGATCAAGTTAAACGTTGAGACCCCCGTCAAGAACAAGGAGGTCTGGCACACAACAGAGGAAGAGGGTATGTCCACCTACGGCTACTGTGTTGTTGACCTTGATCAGGACGGAAATATTGAGATCATGTCCGCAGTAAACGGCGGTAAGTTCGGCGATCTCACCCGCACACGCTACTACACCGTTGACGAGAACACCAAGGTGATCAGCGAAATCAAGCACAGCGCAGGTGAGTCTGAGGCAGACGTTACCTACGGTGTAAAGACCTGCTACAAGAACACGGAGACAGGTCAGTACTTCTACATTTTCTATGACAGAATACAGCCCTCAGTTGCTGAGAAATATGAGCGAAAAGTGGCTGTTTCTTACTTCGACGGAGAGATCACCGAAACTATCCTTGCTGAGAAGTCGGAGATCACCGATATAAGCACCGAGGAGACAACCATCACCTACAAGGATGCGAAGGGTAATGAACTCACCGAGCAGGAGTACAGAAGCATCGCCTCCAAGGTTTACGCAGGCTACGAGGTTTACAACGTGGACTTCGCAGGATTTAAGGGCTATGATCAGGCAAAGAACGAGCAGCTCAAGAGCATGAGCGACGATGAGCTTTCACAGATGCTCAGAGACTCTTTTGCAAAGTTCAGAGTCTATAAATAATCACCAAATCAGGATAAATCAGGGCACCACTTCGGCGGTGCTCTTGTTTTTTGCGCTCATTATGGGGACTTGGAGTAAAAAGGTACAGTATTTCCCTTCTCAAAAGCTTTCGATTTGTGAATGTTTTTGCTCAAAAAAATCGCTTTTTCTGTTGACAAAATCGGGCTTTCGGGGTATTCTTATGACGCACCGAAAATTTGGTGCTATTTTTATGGAAATCAGGTAATATTATGACTACTTTACTTGCGCTTTCAATTGCACTTCTGGCAGGTCTTTTAATGACCCGTGCGTGTAAGCCTCTGGGTCTTCCTGCAGTTACCGGTTACCTTGTTGCAGGTATTCTTATCGGTCCTTTCTGTCTTGGTCATCTGGGCGTGGAGGGACTTGGCTTTATCTCCATAGAGAATGCAGAGACATTCTCTATCGTTTCTGAGGTGGCTCTGGGCTTTATTGCATTTACCATCGGTAATGAGTTCAGGCTTTCAAGCATCAAGAAGATAGGCAAGCAGGCTTTTGTTATTGCTATTTTCGGTGCTCTTGTGGCAACTCTCTTTGTTGATGCCGCTTTAATCGCTTTCAACTTCCTCGTTCCCGGAGTAATTGACCTTCCCATTGCTCTGACACTTGGTGCCATTGCGGCGGCTACTGCTCCTGCGGCAACTCTTATGGTTGTCCGTCAGTATAAGTCAAAGGGCCCTGTTACAGAGATGCTCCTTCCCGTTGTTGCTATTGATGACGCAGTAGGTCTCATTATTTTTGCGGTATCCCTCGGTATGGCAAACGCCATAAACGTAGGTCAGGCAGATGTGCTCTCCATTCTGGTTGAGCCTATCCTTGAGATCCTTCTCTCTTGTGTTTTAGGTGCAGTTCTCGGCTGGCTTCTCTCACTTACAGAGAGACTTTTCCACTCAAGAAGCAAGCGACTCTCCATCACGGTTGCCTTCGTACTCCTTGCAGTTGCCATTGCAAAGCTGGATTCCGATGCTCTCGGACTCAATTTCGGTATCCATGTCGGCTTCTCCGACCTTCTGCTCCTTATGATGATGGGTACTGTGTTCTGCAATATCTGTGACTTCTCCGAGGAGCTGATGGACAGACTTGACCGCTGGACAGCACCCCTCTTTGCGCTGTTCTTTGTAATCAGCGGCGCAGAACTGGAGCTTTCCGTATTTACAGAGCTTCCTATGGTTCTCGTTGGCGTTATTTACATTATCTTCAGATGCCTCGGTAAATACTATGGTGCAGGCATCAGCGCAAAGTGCACTCACTGCGAGCCTACCGTTCAGAAGTGGCTGGGAATCACCCTCTTCCCTCAGGCAGGTGTTGCCCTGGGTATGACTCTGATCGCTGCAGAGAATTTTGGCGGCAGTCAGGCAAGCACCATCAGAAACATCACCCTTTTCTCCGTAATGATTTACGAGCTTGTAGGTCCTCTTCTCACAAAGATCTCCCTTACAAAGGCAGGAGAGATCAAGCCCCACGAGAGAAAATCTCACAGAGGCGTTATGGGCTGATAAACACAATATATTTTATGAGAGCTTTCCGTATCCGGAAGGCTCTCTTTTTGCTTTAAGGTAATCAGGAGAAGCTTTTCGGTCGGTCACCGTAGTCCGTTACCTTTCTTTACGATTTGCTTTTCTTACAATGCTAAAAACGTCATCCACTATAAAACTTTACCAAAGTGAAGCGGAGAATACCTGAGGAGAATAGGGCAAATCGCAGATTATGGGGGAGTGTGTCGCAAAGGAGCAGAATTCCCTTGACAAACCATACCTAAAAGTCGTATGATATATAGTAATCTTTTTATTTTTATATATATGTAAATACAAAAGATTTTTCAGGGGAAATCCTGCATTCTGTGTGGGTTTTGACATAAATTCCCTGAAATGCAAGTAAGCTTAGTAAATGCGTATTGCGCAGATCAAGATAGTTTTCGGTGAAATTATATCCGAAACAAATAAGGAGTGTTCAGAATGCTTAACATCAAGATTACAAAAACCACTTGTCCCAAGGAGAAGCCTCAGGACGAGACAAAGCTTGGCTTCGGCAAGATCTTCACAGATCATATGTTCATTATGAACTACACCGAGGGCAAGGGCTGGCACGATGAGAGAATCGTTCCCTTTGAGAACATTTCTCTTTCTCCCGCAGCCATGGTTTACCACTATGGTCAGGAGATGTTCGAGGGCCTCAAGGCATACAGAGATGCAGATGGCAATCCCAGACTTTTCAGACCTGATATGAACGGTAAGAGAACAAATGACACTAACAAGCGTCTTTGCATTCCCGAGCTTTCCGTTGAGGATTGCGTTGAGGCAGTAAAGGCTGTTGTTGAGGTTGACAAGGACTGGATCCCCAAGGAGGCAGGTACATCCCTCTACATCCGTCCCTTCATCATTGCAACTGACGAGTTCCTGGGCGTTGCTCCCAGTAAGACATATATGTTCATCATCATCCTCTCACCCTCAGGTGCTTACTACTCAAGCGGTCTTGCACCCGTAGGTATCTGGATCGAGGACGACTATGTACGAGCTGTCCGAGGCGGTATCGGCTTTGCAAAGACAGGCGGTAACTACGCCGCATCCCTTGCAGCTCAGGTTAAGGCTCACGACGGCGGTTACAGCCAGGTGCTCTGGCTCGACGGCGTTGAGAGAAAGTACATAGAGGAAGTCGGCGCTATGAACATCTTCTTCAAGATCGACGGCAAGGTTGTTACTCCCGCACTCTCAGGCTCAATTCTTCCCGGTATCACAAGAAACTCCGTTATCACTCTCTGCAAGAGCTGGGGTCTCGATGTTGAGGAGAGAAAGATCTCCGTTGATGAGCTTATTGAGGCACAGAATACAGGTAAGCTCGAGGAAGTATTCGGCACAGGTACTGCTGCCGTTATCTCTCCTGTGGGTACACTGCGCTACAAGGACGACGTTATGACCATCGGCGATGGTTCTATTGGCGAGCTTTCCCAGAAACTGTACGATACAGTTACAGGTATCCAGAACGGCACAGTTGCTGACGAGTTCGGATGGATCACTCTGGTATGA
>JAZSME010000105.1:0-15744 GCA_045535715.1 Ruminococcus sp.
GTTCCTACCATTATGCGTACCATATTGTAAAGGAATCCGTCTCCGGTCACAGAGAAATATACCATATCTCCATCTCTTATAACGGAAAACTCCTTGATTGTTCGCACAAAATCTCCTTTTTCCCTCTTATCAAGGGTACAGAAGGAGGTAAAATCGTGACTTCCCACAAAGCTCTGGGCGGCACGATTGAGTTTTTCCTCATCGATTTTCCATCGGTACCGAAGCGCTCTGTCCCTTAAAAAAGGGTCTCTCACCGCACTGTTGTGCACCTTATAAACATAACGCTTTCCCAAAGCGTTGTAGCGTGCGTGAAAATCGTGGGGCACTTCTCTCACCTCTTTCACCGCTACGGTGTCAGGAAGATGAGAATTCATGGCAACGGCAAATCTCTCTGCCGGAATGGAATGAGTGGTTTTCATGCTGACGCAGAACATATTAGCATGAACTCCCGAATCGGTACGGCTGCAGCCTTTGATATCGGGGCACTCCCCTATGATTTCTTTCACCGCATTCTGAAAAACCTCCTGAACGGTCAGGGCGTTGTGCTGAATCTGCCATCCGTGAAAGGCACTTCCGTCATAGGAAAGTGTGAAGAGAAGGTTTCTCTCTTTTGGTGCAGTTTCTGAAATTTCTGTCGGGTTGTCTGTTTCATTTACAGAAAGATGTTGCATAAAATCACTCCTGCTGTAATGAGCGCCATAACACCGAGAGCAATATAATCTCTCGCTGAGGCGTGAAGCTGCTTCATTCTTGTTCTGCCGTTTCCGCCCTGATAGCATCGGCATTCCATTGCCATTGCCAGATCAAAGGCTCTGCGGAATGCTGAAACGAAAAGAGGCACCAGAACAGGAATCAGCGCCTTGATCCTGCTGATGATATTTCCGCTTTCCATATCGGCTCCCCTTGCTTTCTGTGCGGACATAATCTTGTCCGTCTCCTCAAGAAGGGTGGGAACAAAACGAAGAGCAATAGTCATCATCATTGCTATCTCGTGAACCTTGACACCGATAAAGCTTAAAGGCTTCATAAGTCTCTCCAGAGCGTCGGTCAGGTCTGTGGGAGATGTGGTGAAGGTAAGAGATGAGCTGATAATTACCAGAGATACTATTCTGAGGGTAACAAAGGCGGCACGCCTTAGTCCGTCAGCGGTGATTTTAAAGATCCACCACTGCCATATAGGGTCGCCGCTGCCGTAGAAGATATTGAGCATGGAAGTAATGACAATAATGAGTATCAGTGTCTTCATGCTTTTTAGGAAAAGCTTGAGGGGTACCTTGCTCAGTACTACGGAAAGGATAGTTATTATCATTGCAACCGAAAGTGCGTAAAAATTAAAGGTACAGAACAGAAGCACGATGGATGCAATCATAATGAGAATCTTAAAACGGGGATCGATTCTGTGAAGAAGTCCGTTTGAGGGATAATACTGACCGATTGTAATGTCTCTGATCACAGCTTACCCTCCTTTTTCAGGATGGCGGCTATCTCATCAAAAGCCTGTCCTACTGTGAGAATATCGGGAGAAAGATTTACTCCCGCTTTTCTCAGCTCCTGAGTAATTTTTGTAATCTGAGGAAGCTTGAGTCCCATTTTCTCAAGTCTGTCTCCCTGAGAGAATACTTCCTTGGTGGGAAGGAGCATCTCACACTTTGACTTGTTCATCACGAGAACCCTGTCGGCGATTTTTGCTATATCCTCCATATTGTGGGAAACAAGAAGGACTGTGTTTCCCCTTGATTTATGGTAAGCATTTATCTGAGAAAGGAGCACTTCCTTGCCCATAGGGTCAAGTCCTGCCGTAGGCTCATCCAGAATGAGAATCTCAGGGTCCATAGCAATGACACCTGCTATTGCGGCGCGTCGCTTCTCTCCTCCCGAAAGCTCAAAGGGTGAGCGACTGAGAAGCTCAGGCTTGAGTCCCGTAAACTCCGCAGCCTTTTTCACTCTCTCCTTTATCGCTTCCTCGGGAAGTCCCATATTCCGCGGACCAAAGGCAATGTCCTTTTCCACAGTTTCCTCAAATAGCTGGTTTTCGGGATACTGGAAAACAAGACCTACACGAAATCTGAGCTTTCTCAGGTTCTTTTTATTTGCAAAAATATCCTCTCCCTCAAGGAAAACCTTGCCCGAGGTGGGAACTATGAGGCCGTTGAGCATCTGCATAAGGGTGGATTTACCCGAGCCCGTATGTCCGATAACGCCCACAACCTCACCTTTATTGATTTCAATATTCACATCGGAAACTGCGGTCTTCTCAAAGGGAGTGCCTTGTCCGTAAGTGAATGTAAGATTTTCTGTACGAAGGATCACACTCATCTGAGCACCTCCAGTAACAGCTTGATACACTCATCTGTGTCGATGGGAAGCGTGTCCATCTCGAAACCGAAATCTCTGAGTCTTTTGCAGAGCTTTGTTGCCTGAGGCACGTCGAGTCTGTGACGCTTAAGAAGCTCCACCTGAGAGAATACCTCGTGAGGAGTTCCCTCGGTGAGGATCCGGCCCTTGTCCATCACCACAACGCGATGACAATTAACTGTTTCATCCATATTATGAGTGATAAGGATAACTGTGATACCGCGCTCTCTGTTAAGCTTGGTAACAGCGGAGATAACCTCCTCGCGTCCTCTGGGATCAAGCATTGCGGTAGGCTCATCCAGCACGATGCAATCAGGCTCCATTGCAAGGATACCTGCAATTGCAATTCTCTGCTTCTGTCCGCCTGAGAGCTTATAGGGAGAGTGGTGTCTGTATTCATACATATCCACAGCCTTAAGGGAACTGTCTACAAGCTCGCGGATTTTCGAGGGCTCTATACCCAGATTCTCGGGTCCGAAAGCCACGTCCTCCTCAATGATGCTTGCAACAAGCTGGTTGTCGGGATTCTGAAGGACAAGCCCCACCTTGCGACGGATGCTGTATACCTTCTCCTCATCCTGAGTGTCCATTTCCTCTACCAGCATTCTGCCTCCTGTCGGAAGCAAGATAGCATTAAAATGTTTTGAAAGGGTGGATTTACCCGAGCCGTTGTGTCCGATTACGCTGAGGAACTCACCTTTTTTTACAGTAAGAGAGACGCCTTTCAGAACATCAACGGGTATATTAAGTTCTTCGTCATCATCAGCCTCATAGCTGAAAAAGATGTCTTCGGCTTTGATAAAATCCATTTATTTCTCCAAAAGTTTAAAATTCTGATTTATTTTACGTTCTCCCAGATAGCGGTGCTTCCGCAGGGAAGCACAAGAGAGCTGTCAGTAACAGGGAGACCGATTTCGTCACAGGTAACCTTACCCCCAAGTTTTGGAGTAATCACTGAACTCAGGATATACTGCATAACCGAGGGAGAAAGTCCCGCTGTGTAAGAATTGAGGATAAAGAATCGGGCATCGTCGGAAAGAAGTTGAGCTGAGAGCTCGATGAAAGAATAGATCTCTGTCTCAAGCTTCCAGACCTCTCCGCCGGGACCTCTGCCGTAAGAGGGAGGATCCATAATGATTCCGTCGTATTTGTTGCCGCGTCTGAGTTCTCTTTTTACAAACTTGATGCAGTCATCCACAAGCCAGCGAACAGGCTTCTCCTCAAGGGAGCTTTCCTTTGCGTTGTCTCTTGCCCACTGCACCATGCCCTTTGAGGCATCCACATGGCAAACCCTTGCACCTGCTGAAAGTGCTGAAAGACTTGCACAACCTGTGTAACCGAAAAGGTTGAGAATGCTGAGTTCTCTGTCGGCTTCTTTGATTTTCTTTGCGGCAAAGTCCCAATTCACAGCCTGCTCAGGGAAAACACCGGTGTGCTTGAATCCCATAGTGCGGACATTAAACTTCATCTCATCGTAAGAGATGTTCCATCTGTCGGGGAGTTTCTTGTAAACCTCCCAACGTCCGCCGCCGCTCTGAGAACGGATATACCTTGCGTGAGCAGAAAACCAACGCTTATCCTTTTTCTCTGTGTTCCATATTATCTGGGGGTCGGGTCTGATTAAAATAATATCTCCCCAGCGTTCAAGCCTCTCGCCCGATGAGGCATCGAGAAGCTCATAATCCTTCCATCTGTCTGCAACTCTCATCAGGCGAGTCTGTCCTTGATTACTGCTGCAGTTTCATTAGCAAGACGGGATATCTCTGCGTAATCCTCGCCCTCAAGCATTACGCGGATAATGGGCTCTGTGCCCGAAAGTCTTACCAAAATTCTTCCCCTGCCCTCGAGGATATTTGTAACTCTCTTGATTTCTTCCTTGATTTCCTTGTCGGTGTAGAAGCGGGGCTTGTTCTCATTGGGAACCTTTACGTTGATAAGAATTTGAGGGAAACGCTCCATCAGAGTTGCGATGGAAGAAAGCTTTGCCTTACGTCTGTTGATAAGGCTCAGAAGCTGAGCGCCTGTGAGCTGACCGTCACCTGTGGTAGAGTAGTCAAGGCAGATAACGTGACCTGACTGCTCGCCGCCGATGTTGTAGCCCTCTCTGAGCATTTTCTCAAGAACGTATCTGTCGCCCACCTTTGTGGAGACAAAATTCATACCATTTACTTCGCAGAACTTCTGGAAGCCCATATTTGTCATAACTGTGCCGACTACTGTGTCGTTTTTGAGCTTCTTTCTGCTCTTGAAGTCAGCTGCAATGATGGCGATGATATAGTCGCCGTCAACCAGCTCACCGTTATCGTCAACTGCAAGACATCTGTCGGCATCGCCGTCAAAAGCAAGTCCTGCATCAAGACCGTGATCACGCACATATTTCATAAGAATTTCTGTGTGGGTGGAGCCGCAGTTCTCGTTGATGTTGATTCCGTCGGGAGTATCAAAGAGCATGTAGCACTCGGCACCAAGACCCTCGAAAAGTTTCTTTGCAGTAGGCGATGCTGAGCCGTTGGAGCAATCAAGGGCAATCTTCATTCCCTTAAGGTCAAACTCCACAGTACTCTGCACGTGAGCTATGTAGTCATCGACCGCCTCGGTAAGATACTCAACGGAGCCGATGCCGTCCCGCTGTGCAACCTTGTAGGGCTGCTCGTTGTCTAGAACGATAGCCTCGATCTGCCCCTCAAGAAAATGGGGAAGCTTATAGCCTTCGTCGGAGAAAATTTTGATTCCGTTGAACTCGAAGGGATTGTGGGATGCGGAAATCATAATTCCTGCATCTGCCTTATATTTCTTAATGAGATATGCAACTGCGGGAGTAGGTACCACTCCGAGGATTTTTACATTTGCACCCACTGAGCAAAGACCTGCAACAAGAGCACCCTCAAGCATATCACCTGAGCGTCTTGTGTCCTTGCCGATAAGAATTGTGGGATGTTCAACCTGATCGCTTGTGAGCACCATTGCGGCAGCTCTGCCGATGTTCATTGCAAGTTCAGGGGTAAGCTCTGTGTTGGCAACGCCTCTGGCGCCGTCTGTTCCGAATAATCTACCCATACTGTTTCCTCCTGTATATTTATTGTGAGTTGTTATTTAACTAATTAGTTGTCTGCTTCAAATAGTGTGGGCTGTGTGTCGTTTGCGCTTTTCGGGGCTTTGAGTCCCAGATGCTCATAGGCAAGTCTTGTGACACATCTGCCTCGGGGGGTACGACTGATAAAACCGATCTGCATAAGGTAAGGCTCGTAGACGTCCTCAATGGTCACAGCCTCTTCGCCGATTGCCGCCGCAATAGTATCAAGGCCCACAGGACCGCCGCCGTAGTTGTTTATCATTGCCATCAGCATTCGTCTGTCGTTCTGATCAAGACCCAGAGAGTCGACCTCAAGGCGGTCAAGAGCGGTCTTTGCAACCTCGTAGGTTATGACACCGTCGGACATTACCTGAGCAAAGTCGCGGACACGCTTTAAGAATCTGTTGGCGATTCGGGGTGTTCCTCTTGAACGGGAGGCAAGCTCCAGCGCACCCTCTCGTTCAATGGCGATTCCAAGTATTCCCGCTGAACGTGTAATGATATCAGCAAGCTCCTCTGTATTATAAAGTTCAAGTCTCAGCACAACGCCGAAGCGGTCTCGAAGCGGTGCAGAGAGCTGACCTGCTCTGGTGGTGGCACCTACCAAAGTGAACTTCGGAAGCGGAAGGTGGTAAGAAGCCGCCATCTGACCCTTGCCTGTGATGATATCAATGGCAAAGTCCTCCATAGAGGGATAGAGAATTTCCTCAACGCTTCTGCTCATTCGGTGAATCTCGTCAATGAAAAGCACGTCACCGGGATTGAGGTTTGTGAGAAGTGCCGCCAGATCGCCGGGCTTTTCAATGGCGGGGCCTGAGGTAATTCTGATATTTACACCAAGCTCGTTGGCAATGATTGCCGAGAGGGTGGTTTTTCCAAGTCCGGGAGGTCCGTAAAGAAGCACGTGATCCAGAGGCTCACCTCTGAGCTTTGCGGCTTCACTATAGACCTTGAGATTTTCCTTGACCTTTTCCTGACCCACATAGTCGGAGAAGGTCTTGGGCCTTAAGGGATTGTCCCCTTCCAGAGTGTCGTGAGGAATCTCCTCTGCGTCAACTATTCTGTTTTCAAAATCAAAGTCATCTGTAAATACGTTAGCTGTCATTTTATCTACCCATTCTCTTAAGTGTCTCTGAAATTAACTGTTCAACTGTCAGGTCTGAGGGAAGCTTTGAAAGCACGGGAGTGACATCTGCTGCACTGTATCCCAGCACCGCAAGAGCCGCCACTGCCTTGGGAATATTTCCCGTATCACCTATAACGGAGCCCTTTGTCTCCACCATAACCTCTGATGTAGAGAAGACCTTGAGTTTATCCTTGAGTTCAAGTATGATTCTCTGTGCAAGCTTGGGACCTACGCCTTGAGCTCTGGTTAAAGACTTCACATCTCCCATGGAGATGCACATTGCAACCTGCTCGGGTGAAAGCTCAGAAAGAAGAGAGATTGCCATTTTGGGACCTACGCCCGAAACGGAGATAAGAGTTCGGAAGGTAGAAAGCTCCGAAAGAGTGGCAAAACCGAAAAGCTCAACCGCATCTTCTCTTACGTTCAGGTGAGTGTAAAGAGTTTCCTCTGCTCCTGCCTTTATCTGCTTCAGAGTACTGAGGGTGGTCTGACATCGGTAACCCACACCTGCGCACTCAACTACCGCAAAACCCTGCTCGATATGTACAATTTTTCCTCTTAACGAATAAAGCATATTTTTACCTCATTTTTTGGAAAAGACTTAACTTTTCTCTTTTACTTCTGGGGTGAACCGATGTTTCTCAAAAGTTCTCGTCTTGCACAGCTTCCTGCTGCGTGAACATGGCAGATAGCCACCGCAAGAGCATCGCAGGTATCATCAAAGCGAGGCATTCTCTGAAGCTTCAGGAGTCTCTTGGTCATCTCCATAACCTGAGGCTTCTTGGCCTTGCCGTAACCTGTAACCGCAGTTTTGACCTGCAGGGGTGTGTATTCGAAAACCGGAAGCCCTGCAAGCTTTGCACAAAGAAGGATCACGCCTCTTGCCTCTGCAACTCTGATGGCGGTCTTCTGATTGTTCTGAAAATACAGAGACTCAATTGCCAGAGCATCAGGCTTTATCTGAGCAATGAGATTATTCATTCCGTCGAAAACCGTCTTGAGTCTGTCTTCGAAGGGAGTGTGGGCTTCTGTGAGAATGGCGCCTGAAGTAACCGCCTGATAATTACAGCCGCTGAAGGAAAGAGCACCGTATCCGACAATGGCATAGCCGGGGTCAATTCCAAGTACAATCACAAAAACACCTCCCAAAAGACACACCTTGCCAATATAATGTTTTTATTATATCATATATGTCCTCGGATAGCAACTTTTACTTATAAATTATTTGATAGTTTTTTGTGAATTTTCAGAAAAGTCTCTCAATTTATCAGTAGCTGTAAAAATCAGGATTCTCACAGTGTGAAGTAAGTCCGTTTCCTTCGCTTAAGAAGAAAGAAATTCAAGAGTATTTTCCATATAAGAAATATAAACCCGATTACAGTAAACCTCATAAGAAAAATGATAGATCCGGGACAATTCTTCGCTGACAATGTAAAATTTTTTGGAGTCAACGGCATATCTTCCGTAGATTTCACAGAGCTCCTCTTCCCCTTGATAAAGCGAAAACTTTGCAAAGCTCCCGTCAAAGCTAAGTTTCCCTTTCATTCCCGAAGGATTTTCACATACCCAGACCTTCGAAACAAGCTCATGAGATGGGTCTTCACACACTTTGGTACATCCGCAAAGAACTAAAACACAAAAAAGTCCAATAAAAAGACAGCTGAGTTTTCTCAAAAAAAATCCTCCATATATCGGCATTGTTCTCAGAAAGGTATTGAATTAACACGTAATTGATGTATAATGAAAATAACTATGACGAAGAAAAGAGGTGGCACCGATGCAAAGAGAAATTAAAAACGAGGTAGGAATCATTGACAGCGAAGGCTATGTGAAGTCCTCTGCATGGAGCCGCCAGCCCCTTCTGAGATTTGACAAATATCTGATAAAAAACAGATTATCCTTCTATGAAAGGGACAGTTATGTCATTTCAAACGAGAATGTCACCGTGATCCTTTCCATTGCAGAAAGAGGCATCAACGGCGAAATCGACGCTCTCATTTACGACAAAAACACCGGAAGCATCGAAGGAAAGCGCCTGAAGAAATATATGTCCTTCGGCAGTCTTGATATGCCTTCTTCCAGCAAAAACGGTGACACAACCTACTCCAGTCCCAGAGTGGGTATGAATTTCTCAAATTCTGCTCTCAAAAGATATATCCGCTGTGAATATGTAAACCTCAGCAAGGATAAGAATCTTTACATAAATCTCATGCTTGAGGAGAGTATTCCCGAAAGCTTCAACGTGCTTATTCCTGACAAAGATTCGAGAAAAGGCTTCTTCCTCAGACGTTTTCTTCCTGCTATGAAAGTTTCGGGAGTTGTGCGTTTGGGCGGCGCAGAATACAATCTGACAAGTGAGACCGCCACAGCTTTCCTTGACTGGCAGAGATGCTTCACAAAGAGCAAGGCCTACTACCACGCTCTCTTCTGTGACACAAAGATAAACGGTGAGAATTTTTCACTCTGTCTTGCGGGTGGCTTTGGAGATGTCAACAGTATTCCCGATTGTGCTTACACCTACAAAGGTGAGGTCACAAAGCTTTCAAGAGTGAAGGCCTACGGTGATGACGAAAAGGCTCACAAGCCCTGGAAATTCACAGAAAGCGATTCACAAATGGAGATCCTCTTCAAACCTACTCTCAAAAACGGTCATCTTATGACACGCTCTATCGGCGACAGGACCTACATTTTCGGCTCACTTTACGGAAAGCTTAACCACACTCCCAGTGAGACCATAATTATCGACGCTGTCCCTGCTCATCTTGAGTTTGCTGTCCTCTGAAACCTCATATAAAAGCACAAAAAACCGGGTTGGAATTCCAACCCGGTTTATTTATTTAAGTTTACTGTCTTACAAGGTCACCATAGATGAACTTTGCAAGATCCTCTCGAGCACCTGACCAGTCATCAACAAGGATAACTGAACCTGCATCGTTCCAGCCGTAGCTCCATCTGCCGTCGGAGGGCATTGAGCACTGCTTGACATCATACTGAAGGAAAGTCAGTGCATGCTTGAGGAAAAGGTCTGTGATCTCAGCCTTCTTGATATCGGTAGTAACATTGGGACCAACTGCGTTTACAATATCAACGATATCAGAGATAGATGCGTTCTTCATCTGCTCAATAACAGCAGAGATGAACTTACGCTGACGCTCTGTTCTGTCCCAATCGTCGCCGCCGTAGGTCACACCGCCGTAGGTGCCGCCTCGGTTTCTTGCGTACCAGAGAGCCTGATATCCGTCAAGTCTCACGAGACCGGGCTCTGCATAGAGATGGTGGTCGCTCTGACCATTCTCCCAGAGCTGTGCGTTAATGTAGCCGATTTCGTTGTAGGTAACCTCAACCTCTACGCCGCCGAGAATATCAACGATGTCGCGGAAAGTGCTGAAGTTTACCATTGCATAACGGTCGATCTTGATTCCGTAGTTCTGCTCGATGGTCTGAATCGAAAGCGAAGCTCCGCCTACTGCGTACGCATAATTGAGCTTGTGAGAGCAGGTGTAAGGAATATTGACATAGGTATCTCTGAGGAAGGATGTAAGCTTGATTTCCTCGTGAGCACTGTCAATGGACATAAGGATCATTGTGTCACTGAGTCCGCCTTCACCATACTGATCAGCACCGAAGAGCATAATATTGAGAACGTTGGGATGGCTGAGAAGATCAGACTCCGTTCTCTCTATATACACATCATCTTCTTCTGTTTTGTCTCCCTGCTGAGGCTTGTTTGTGTTACCGTTCTGTTTGTTGGTCTCGCCCTTGTACTCGGATCGGGCCTGGTAATTGGAGAAGCCGTTGATATATTTATTCTCGGCATAGACCATCACACCGCCGGCTACAAGCAGCAAAACAGAAAGTATTCCGCTGATGATTCTTATAATCATCAAAGCTTTTTTACTCATAAAAATCTCTCCTTTTCAAAAGGATGGCAAGGGCTTATTCCCCATAGATGAATTGTCCCAAATCCTCTCGGGTCTTCTGCCAGTCATCAACATAAATTATGTCGCCTGCATAATTATAATCATAGTGCCATGTTCCCTCTGAGGGCATTGAAGTCTTTTTGAGTTCATATCTCAGATAGAAGGGCGCACCATAGCAAAGTGACATTATCTCTTTTTCAGTCAGGTTCGTTGTCAGATGTGGAGTTACCTCACGAGCAATCTTCATAAGCTTTGTAACGGGAGCTTTTTTCAGAGAAGAAAAGATCGCTTCGAGGAATTTCCTCTGTCTCTCGGTTCTGTCCCAATCAGTGCCTTCGGTGAAATCCACACCGTTAATAATATCTCCGCCTCGATTTCGGGCATACCAGAGAGCCTGTTCTCCGCTGAGCCTTACAACTCCTGCCTCAGCGTCAAGATAATCCGTCTGATTATTCTGAGCTATCTGACAGTTGATGTAGAGTATCTCTCTGTCGGTAAGCTCAATATCAACTCCGCCCAGAATATCAACTATGGTTTTGAAGGTCTCGAAATTAACAGAGATATACTTCTCAACCTCAACTCCGAAGTTTGCTTCGATGGTATTGAGGGAAAGCGGAATTGAACCATAGGCAAAGGCATTTGTAAGCTTTGTGTGATAAGTGCCTTCTGAATTGCTCTCATCAGGGCAATATACAAGAGTATCACGCTGGAAGGAAGTAAGCTTCACCTCTTTGTGACGCTTATCCACAGAAAGCATTATCATGGAGTCGCTTCTGGATGAGCCTTCTCCGTCACTGTCTATGCCGAAGAGCATAATGTTTGTGACCTTTTTATCACTTGAAAGCTCCGAAGAAGCGTAGGTATCAAACTCTGAGTCTCCTGAAGAGGAAAATTCAGAATCAGGGTAATCTTTAAAATTAACTTTGGACACGTAGCTTTTAAGCAAAATTGTAACTGCACCGAAAAGAAGCAGGCAAACAACAAGAAGAAGGATAAAAATTCTCAGAAAAAACTTCCCACAACCCTTCTTTTCTTTGGAAGGCTCGTGTTCGCCTTTTTTTGATTTGCTGTGACTGTAAATGTCACGGCCTTTGGAGTCGCTGTAAATATCCTCGTACTCAGAAGGCTGAGGCTCAACCTTTCTTCTCTTCTTCGGGGCTGTGACGTATCCGTCGTCATAATCCTCGAGATCCTCGTTTTCATCACTGAATCTCTCAAAATCGTAGTCCATTACTGCACCCCTTTTCATAGCCTTTAACTGCAAAACAGATAAGCAAAAACGGGCTTACAAAAAAACTTATAATATTATACAACCGCAGATTATCTTTATTTTTCTATAATCGAATAATTGACAGATTTCTGCTATATTTTACACTTCAGACACAATATCAAAGCCTTGCTTTCATAAAACAATCACAAAGCTTTCACAAAGTGACGAGGACTCTCTTAAATTATCACTTCATATCATCAAGGCTTAAGCTGTAAGAGGGAAGGAATTCCTCCATAAATATTCTGAGAGCCGGCATCTCCATCTGCTCAAGAGAGTGAAGCGTTGCCTTCTGCGCCTTGAGAAATTCATTATTTCCGAGAGAGGTCTCCCCTATGCACTTGATAAGTGCAGAAAGCTTGTCCGCCGCCTTTACAAAGGGAAGAAGCTCGTTTTCACAGCTTTCGACACATACCAAAGGCTCATACTCATCCCTTAAATCCTTTGGAAGCATATTGAGAATGCTCTTTTCTGCTACCGCTTCAATATGTTTGTAGGCGCTCTTTATGTCGTTATTGTAGTACTTTACGGGAGTGGGCAGATCGCCTGTGATTATCTCGCTTGCGTCGTGAAACATACCGAGAACAGCGGCTCTGTCTGCGTCGTAATCTGTACCGAGACGCTTATTGGAAATGGTAACAAGTGCGTGGGAAAGAATAGCCACCTCAAGGCTGTGTTCAGCGATGTTTTCATCCCTGAGATTGTTCATAAGTCCCCAACGATTTATATATTTCATACGGCTGAGCATTGCAAAAAAATGTGAATTCATTTTGTATGTTCTCTCCTAAAAATTTTTAGTGCATTTTTCGCATTATTATGATATAATAATTTATTATATAACATATCACCCGTTGGGTAAAGGTATTTTTTATTTTTCTTGGAGGTAAATTATGAGTTTCGGTAAAAAAATACTTGATTATAAAGAAGAATTTCTGAGAGATTTTGACGAGCTTCTCCGTATCAGAAGCGTATATTCCGAGAGTCCCCAGAAGTGCAAAGAGGCACTTGACTGGATGCTTTTAAAAGCAGAACAGTTCGGCCTTACAACAAAAAACATCGAAAACAAGGCAGGCCACGCGCAGCTTGGCACAGGGGGAAAGCTTTGCGCAACACTTACTCATCTTGACGTAGTTCCTGCCGGCAACGACTGGCAGTGTGACCCCTTTATGCTCAACCTCATTGACGGCAAGTATATAGGCCGAGGAGTAGCTGACGACAAGGGGCCCGCGCTCCTCACTCTCTACTGCCTCAGAGCACTCAAAGAGGCAGGTGTCGAGGGCAAAAACACCGTAAGAGCTATCTTCGGTACCGATGAAGAGGTGGGAATGACCGATGTTGTGGCGTATTTTGCAAACGAACAGATGCCCGACATTTCCTTTACTCCCGACTCAGGCTACGGAATCTGTTCCGCAGAAAAAGGCATTCTCCAGCTTGAGATTTCCACAAAGAACCACAACTGCGAGATCCTCTCCCAGCTTAAGGGCGGCACAGCCACAAACGCAGTTCCCGACCGAGCCTATGCTCTTATAAACTGCTCCGAAAGTGACGACCATCAGCTTATGAGACTTGCTGATGCAAAGTCTGTTAACTTCGAGTTTAAGTACACAATCGACGGACTTATGATCATCAGCCACGGAAAAGCGGCACACGCCTGCGAGCCTCATCTGGGTCAGAATGCAATTTTGGAGCTCATTGACCTGCTCAGTGCAAACTTCAACCTTGAGGTACTGGGCGACCTGTGTGCTTTCATAAACACAAATTTCCATCTCGAAAGCGACGGAACCTCTCTCGGCATGAGAATGAGAGACTCCCAGTCAGGCTCTCTCACCGCCTGCCTCTCCACCATCGACATCGACGAAAACGGTGCAAGGGCTACCATCGACATCAGATATCCCGTAACCTTCGGGGGTAAAGAGCTTGTAAGAAGAGTCAAGAAGGCCGCTGAATTCGAAAATATCAATGTTAAGATTTTAAGCCACACACTTCCTCTTTGCCTTGATGACACAAAGCCTGTTATCGGTATTCTCAAGGATGCATACAGCGAAATTATGGGAAACGCTCCCACTATGTACTCCACAGGCGGCGGCACCTACGCAAGAAAGCTCGGTGGAGGCGGTGTAGCCTTTGGTCCCGTATTTCCCGGGGAGGATGCAAGGCTTCACAACACAAACGAGGGAATCAGTGAGGAAAGCTTCTGGAATCACGCTCAGATCTGCCTTAAGGCTATGTACAGAATGTACACCTACGAAGAAGAATAATCCACAAAAGTATTTTTACTCAGAGGTTATTTATGAGTGTTACAAAACTAACAAAAAAAGATGCCCTTCAGATTCTCTCGAAGGGCAACTGGTTTCCGGTTACCGGAGCTGTGCTGCTTTCCCTTGTGGCGGTAGTATGTGCTTCATTTCTGATTTCACTAATTGTTACGGCCATCACCCCTCTCTTTTCTGAGCTATCAGAAAACATCGTCAGCTCCTTTCCACAAGGAGCTCTCGAGGGTATGACATCAAAGGAGCTCTATGAATTTCAGAACGCACTGAGCATTCTTTTTGTGCTGCTTGTATATCTGATTTTATCAGTTCTGTCCTATGTTTTTATGATGCCTCTTTTTATGGGTTCGGTGAAATACGTGAGAACTGTTGCTTTTTGCGGACAGACTCCTTTTTTTGAGGTGTTCTGCTATTTCTCGTCGGGCTATTTCAAGGCTCTCAGAGTAGGTGTTTCCGTCACTTACTCCTGCCTTTGGAGAATATTTCTTTGCTTTATACCCTTAGACATTGTGAAGGATATCCTTGTCTCTGAGGGTTTCTTCGACAATACTCTTGATTTTTCCACAGCTTTGTGCTATCTTATACTCTGTATTGTTGCGTACCTGTGTACGCTTATGAGTGCAAAATTCTGCGCAAAGTTTTTTATTCCGCTTTTTGAGTTTCTTGAAAACGGAAGCACCGCAGTCAAGGACAACCTCCTGCGTTACAGCATGATCGACCATAACAGAAAGAAGTTGCTCTTCTCTCTGTTTTTTTCCCTGTCCGGCTGGGTAATGCTTTGCTTTCTCGTAATTCCCGCAGTTTTTATTGTTCCCTACATCCTGATGTGCTACTTCGTACTTCAGAAGAATTTTTTCACTTATACACATACAGATAATCAGATTTAAGGATGAGAAAATATGTTGGTTTCACTTTGTGTAATTGCATATAATGAAGAAAAAGTTCTCAATGGTCTTTTCAGAAACATCGCCACTCAGAGTTACCCCCACGAGAAAATCGAGGTAATTCTTGTAGACAGCAACTCCACCGACAGCACCCGCGCAATGATGGAGGATTTCAAGAACACCGACTACAATTTCAACAGAGTTGAGGTTGTAACCAACTCCAAAATGAAGCAGGCAAGTGCTTGGAACTGTGCTCTCTGCGAGGCAAAGGGCGATGTCATCATCAGAATCGACGCTCACGCTCAGATCCCCCGCGACTTCATCAAAAGAAGCGTGGAAAACCTTGAAGAAGGTGAGCATATCGTGGGTGGCGGAAGACCCAACATTGTTGACAACGAAACCCCCTGGAAGCTTACACTTCTTGCCGCTGAGGAATCCCTTTTCGGCAGCTCCATTGCCGAATACAGACGCCCCACAGAGAAGAAGGAGTATCACGACTCTCTCTTCCACGCGGCTTACAGACGTGAGGTATTCGAAAAGGTGGGCGGCTTCAATGAAAGTCTCGGCAGAACTGAGGACAACGAGCTTCACTATCGTATCCGTCAGGCAGGCTATCAGATGTGCAGCTGTCCTGATATCATTTCCTTTCAGCACACCCGAAGCACCTTCAAGAATATGATAAAGCAGAAATTCGGAAACGGATTCTGGATCGGTCTTACCTCAGGCGTTTGTCCCGGTTGCCTTTCCTACTTCCATTTTGTTCCCTTCCTTTTCCTTATTGCTCTTACAGTATTTACTGTAATTGCTTGCTTCGGATATCTCTATCCCCTTATGTTCTTAACTCTTGCA